>NZ_JANSIO010000023.1:0-4293 GCF_047462195.1 Synechococcus sp. R3-13
AAAGCTTAAAAAGGGACATGGAGTGTAACAAGAAAGACCCCTCAGCGTGTATCTTTCCCGGCCGAGGAACAGCCGCAGGAGAGTATGGCCAGAACCCGCCCACGGAACTTAACAGAACTTAGTGAAACAGGTAGGCCAGCCCCACCAGCAGGGCCACCAACCCCACCGCCGTCAGGGTGAAGTGCAGCAGGGAGGTCTTACCTTTGCGCACCATGTTGCGCATGGCCAGGCGGGTATAGCTGGGGGAGGATCCCTGTTGCTCCGCAACGCTTGCGCGAACGCCAACCGACGGAGAATCTGTAGAAGAGGGCTGCGCCATTGGGATGACCCGGGCGATAATTTACACTACCTTTAGACTAGCCCAATCTACCCCCAGATGGAGGGGTTTCCAAAGCTTCAACCTACTTGCTGAAGAAGGGCCATAGCTGTCGCGCGGGGATCTTCCGGTGCCAAAATAACGACAGCATCCCCCTCTTTTGCCCCCCATGTTGCAAGTTCAGCATCTTTCCTACCATCCGGCAGGCGTTTCCCAGCCCATTCTCAACGATCTTTCCTTTGAGTTGGGCCTGAACCAGTTGGGGCTGATCGTGGGCAAAAGTGGGGCGGGCAAGAGCACCCTGCTGGAGATTTTGGCTGGCTTGGCGCGGCCCACCCAAGGACGGATTACCTGGGGAGGGGCAGAACTTTCCCCCAACCGCTTGCGCAGCATGGCGGGGTTGGTGTTTCAGTTTCCAGAGCGCCACTTTTGCGGCTTGACGGTGCTGGAGGAAATGCGCTTTGGTTATCCAGAGCTACAGAGAAAAGAGATCGAAAACGCCCTCAGACAGGTGGGATTGGAAGGGATCCCTCTACATACCTCCCCAAACCGCCTCAGCGGCGGGCAACAGCGGCGCTTGGCCCTGGCCGTCCAGTTGATCCGTGGCCCGTTTTTGCTGTTGCTGGATGAGCCGACGGCAGGATTGGATTGGTCGGTGCGACGGCAGTTGATCGAGCTGTTGGCTCGGCTAAAGTCCACCTGGACGGTGTTGGTGGTTTCCCACGACCCGGAGGAGCTGTCCTCCATTGCCGATGTGCGGTGGACATTGCAGGCGGGATCCCTGAAGCTGTTGCCGACGGAGGCTTTGCTTCACAGGTAGCGGCGGGGATCCACCGGTTGGCCGTTGACGCGCACTTCAAAGTGAACATGGGGCCCGGTGGAGAGGCCGGTGGAGCCGGAAGCAGCAACAACTTGCCCCCGCTGTACCTGCTGGCCTACCCCAACGGCAACGCGGCTGTTGTGGGCGTACAGGGTGGTGATGCCGCCGCCGTGATTCACAATCACCGTATAGCCGTAGCCGCCGTACCAACCGGCGTAGATGACGGTGCCCCGGTCTGAAGCTCTGACTGCGGTGCCGGTGGGCACACCAAAATCGATCCCCGCATGAAAGCGGCGACTGCGGTAGATGGGGTGAACCCGCCAGCCAAAGCCACTGGTGATCGGCCCGCGCACCGGAGCGATGAATCGGCCCGTCCCTTGAACGGGATCCCTGCCCCCCTGCTGTTGGGCCTGCTGGGCGATCAGTTGCTGGATGAGGAGAGTCAACTGTTGGGAATCGGCTTCCAGCCGCCGTTGGGCTGCTTCATAGGCCGCGCGTTCGTTGGCCAAGCGGCTCAACAGCTGCTCTTGGGCGACCGCCTGCTGCTGCAGTTGGTTCTTCTGGGCGGCCAGCTCCTGCAAAATCAAAGAGATCTCGTTGCGCTGCATCTCCAGAGCAATGCGCTGTTGATCCACCTCCTTGGCCATTGCTTGCAGCTCTTGGATCAACTGCCGATCCGCCTCGATCAACAGTTGCAGTTGGTGGCGGCGGTCGAAAAACTCGTTCAAGTCACGGCTGGTGAGCAGCAAAGCCCACCAATGTTCGGCCCCCTGTCGCTGCATGTAGCGCAAACGGGCAGCCGTGCCCTGTTGCTGCCGTCTCAGGCGGTCTTCCAGCTCCTGTAGCTCCTTTTGAGCTTGCTCCAGCGCTTTCTGAGCTTGTTCCAGACGATACTGATTGTCGCGAAGGCTGGATTCGGTCTGTCGAATGTTTTGCTGCAGGGATCCCATGCGGCGGCGGGCTTCTTCTTCTGCCTGGCGCAGTTCTCCCAAGCGGCGCTGAGTGCTCTGGATTTGGTGCTGGATCTGCTGCTGCCGCTGTTGCAATTGGTTGACATTCTGCGCCTGAGACGGAGCAACCCCCCCCAGTCCCCCCAACAGCAAGAGGGTGAGCAATCCGAGCGCTATCCACCCTTTTAGCCTGTGTGCCCCACGACTCAGACTCGTCACTCCTCACACCCTCTGCAACCGACCCATCGACCCTAAGGATACAAAGATCCCCACGGATCTGAATCGGGCCTGAGCTGGCTATTTAGGGCTACTCCGAACAGCAACAGAAGAGCCAGACAGTAGCGACTCCACCTCCGGATCCCACAGGCCTGACGGCATGCAACTCAAGCGGCAGCAACCTCAACGGACTAGAAAAACTAGGAAATGACGATAAACTGGCCGCTCACCTGCTGGCAAACCTCACGCTTAGAAGGCCAACCAAAAAGTTGCCTCATACAGACGGGATACCTTGCGGCACCTTTGGTTTGAGGAATCTTCCTCCTCTTCTCTGCTGAGTTCAGCACCGGTTAGGGAGACAACAAGGCCAGAGCAGGAACCAGCAACGCCGTGAAAAGCTGGGAAAAGCAAACACTCCGGCAAAGGCCACGAACGCGCAAACAGTTGCCCCTATAAAACACCGGCTTTGCTTGTTCCTGAGTCATCTGCTAGGCTTTCCCTTGAAAGAAAAGACGTTTAGGCTTTATGGTTTGTCATTATTTCATTGGCAGGCTGACTTTTTCGTTTTTGGATTGCAATTAAACTTAAGCTAAACCCAAGCAACTGCAAAACACTGAGCGGGTATTTTCCTACAGATGGCATTCGAGGATGCTGAGTGCAGTTTCAGAAAAGGGTCACAGCACCCCTGGTTACTCCATCTGTGGCAGCAGCCGCTGATTGCCGTGATCCGCCTCTGGGCCAGCCCAGCCCAAGCTCTCGAGGGAGCCATGCTGGCCATCCGAGCCGGGATCCGCCACATTGAAATCACCACGCAAGTTCCCCAATATCTGGAGCTGATTGCCCAACTGCGACAAGACCACCCGCAGTGTTGGATAGGGGTGGGCACTGTTCTCGATCGGCAGGTGGCGGAGCAGGCTTGGCAGGCAGGAGCCCAGTTTTGCGTTTGCCCCTTCACCGATGAGCAAGTTATCCGCTGGGGTCGGGAAGTAGGGCTGCCCATCGTGCCCGGTGCCCTCACCCCCAGCGAGATCTGGAGGGCGTGGCAGGCGGGGGCAACGGCAGTAAAGGTGTTTCCGGTGGAGAGCATGGGGGGATCCCGCTACCTGCGCCATCTACAATCGGTGCTGGGATCCCTGCCGTTGATCCCCACCGGGGGAGTCACCTTGGCCAAGGCAGCGGAATACCTGCAAGCAGGGGCCTGGGCAGTGGGCATTGCCGGGGATCTGTTCCCGACAGAGGATTTGGACTCAGGCTGCCATCTGTTGGAGAATCGACTGCGGCAGGTGCTGCAGCAGCTTGCGGAGCAGAGAAACAAAACCTGGCCCAATCCGGGCAAACTAGTAGAATAGGGGGCGTGGTGTGAGTGAGGCCCGCATGGATGGATCTCTAGATCTCTATCTGCAATTCAACATCCCCAGCCCGGTTGAAGAAGCCACTTGGCGTCATTGGTTCGAGATCTGGCTGAAAGAGCTGGGAGTACAGGAGCCATGCGAGCTCAGCCTTTGCCTCACTTCCGATGAACACATCCGCCAGCTCAACCGCGAGTTTCGCCACCTCGACGAGCCTACCGACGTGCTGGCCTTTGCCGCACAGGAGATGCTTGCCCCCTTTGGGATCCAAGACGTAACGGGGGTACGCCTGCTGGGGGATATTGTGATTTCGGTGCCCACCGCCCGCGCACAGGCCAAAGCGCAGGGGCATCGTCTCTCGCAAGAGTTGGCCTGGTTGGCCAGCCACGGGTTGCTCCATCTGCTGGGGTGGGATCACCCGGATGAACTGTCCCTACAGCGCATGTTGCAGCAACAGCGACAGTTGCTTGCCGCCATCCAACTGGATGGGGAGGTGGCCCATGGCCAACAGCCCTAGTCGGTTGCCGGAGCGTTCTCGCCTGGCGGTGTTCCGGCGGCGCGTCCATTCCAGAGACCCAGCGCAGCCATCTGAGGCGGATCGGGCAGCCAGTGCCGAGCCTTTGGGAAGGGATCCCTGGCGAC
>NZ_JANSIO010000024.1:0-14576 GCF_047462195.1 Synechococcus sp. R3-13
GCAGGTATCCACCCCAACATCGATCCCCAAGGTGTAGCGCAAAGCCATCACCACCTCTTCCAGGGGGGCGTTGCCGGCTCGTTCCCCCAGGCCGTTGACGGTGGTGTTCACCGACTGAGCGCCGGCGCGGATCCCGGCCAAGGCATTGGCAGTGGCCATGCCCAGGTCGTCGTGGGTGTGCATCTCCACAGGGATATCGATGGCCCGCACCAGACGGCGAATCTGCTTGTAGGTGCTAAAAGGATCCAAAACGCCCACCGTATCGCAGTAGCGGAAGCGCCGACAGCCCCAGCTCTGGGCCATTTGGGCCAACTCGATCACCTGCTCCAGGGGGGTGCGGCTGGCATCTTCTGCCCCCACCGAGACCCACAGCCCTTGCTCCAAGGCCATCTCCACGCATTGGCGCAACTGTCGCAGCAGCCGAGGGCGATCCCCTTGGAACTTGGCAGCGATTTGCCGATCCGAGACCGGCACGGAGATGTGGATCCGCTTGAGGCCGCAACGAATAGAGGCGAGGATATCGCTGGGCACAGCCCGGTTCCACCCCAGCAGGTGGGCCCGCAGCCCCAGGCTGATCATGGCGCGAATGGCTTCCGTTTCCACGGCGCCCATGGCCGGGATCCCCACCTCAATTTCGGGCACGCCAATGGCATCCAAGAGGGCGGCAATGGAGATTTTCTCGGGGATTTGGAAGGCTACCCCTGCCGCTTGCTCCCCATCGCGTAGGGTGGTGTCGTTGATGGTGATAGAGGAATTCATGGGATCCATCCTCCAAGACCTACGGCCCGCCTAGGCAATCGGTAACCGTCGATGGTGCTCCGCACCGCTAGCGGGACCCCGGTTGCGTCAGGGCAATCATGTCCAGGGTAGAAAGCTCAACCAAGTTGCCGCAGAATTCATCAGATTCCTGTAAGGCTTGGCTGTTCCTCTTAGCGGGGTGGAGTCTTTGGAGCAGGGGATCCTTGACAAAGTCCGACAAAGTCCGGCCTTTGGGATCCCGCTGCTCTGGCCATCAACGAATTAAGTCGAAGGAAAAATCGGTTTTGCTGGGAATGATGCTGCGCCGATCGGCCTCATCCAGAAGGGTGTTGACAATCCAGTTAAGGAGGTTGAGCGCCCCCACATAGCCATAGGTGGGGTAGCGGTGCAGGTGGTGGCGGTCGAAGATGGGGTAGCCGATGCGCACCAAAGGCGTGCCCGTATCCCGCCACAGGTATTTGCCGTAGGAATTGCCGATCAGCAGATCCACCGGCTCGGTGAACATCAGAGAGCGCAGATGCCAGAGATCCTTGCCCCCCCAGACGGTTGCCCCCTGCCCATAGGGGCTAGAGGCCAGCAGTGCCCGCGCCTCGGTCTCAAACTCCTCGTTGCTGTTGGTCACCACCACATGGATCGGCTCCGCTCCCAGCTCCAGCAACAGGCTGAGCAAGCCCATCACCAGATCCGGATCCCCGTACAGGGCTACCCGCTTGCCGTGGATCCACGCTTGGGAGTCCGTGAAAGCATCCACCGCCCGGCCCCGTTCGATCTCCAGCTCGGCGGGAATGGGCTTGCCCGTTAACTGGGATAGCTGCATCAAAAACTCATCCGTGCCCCGAATACCCACTGGCCGCGCCGTCAGGGTGGGCCGACCCGAGGCCTCTGCTAGAAACTCCAGGGTCTTGGGCGTGGTGTAGCGCTGGAAGGAAAAAGTAGCCTCGGCGTTGAGGCATTGGGCAGCCGCCTCCAAAGGGGTTCCTCCGGGATACATGTGGAAAGTGCCGTCGTTGGGCGAATCCAAATAGTCGGAGTTGTCCGCCAGCAGGGTCAGCGGGATCCCGAATAAGCCGAAGATGCGCTTGATCTCCCGCAAGTTGCCCATGTAGGTATCGAAACCGGGGATGACGTTGATGTAGCCATTGCTACCCGTGCGGCCCACCGGCTCGGTGAGGGTGCTGAGAATGCTCTTGAGCATGTTGTCGTAGCCGGTGATGTGGGATCCCACAAAGCTTGGCGTGTGGGCATAGGGCACCGGGAAGTTGTGGGGAATAACTCCCTCATTTCTGGCCGTGGTGATGAAGGCTCCCAGGTCATCCCCGATCACCTCCGCCATGCAGGTGGTGCACACGGCGATCATCTTGGGCTTGTAGAGGGCGTAGGCATTTTCCAGTCCCTCGATTAGGTTTTTGAGGCCGCCAAACACCGCCGCATCTTCCGTCATCGAGGTGGAGACCGCCGAAAAGGGCTCCTTAAAGTGGCGGGTGAGATGGGTGCGAAAATAGGCCACACACCCCTGGGATCCATGGACAAAGGGCAGAGTTCCCTCAAAGCCGACAGCGGCGAAGATGGCCCCTAAGGGCTGGCAAGCCTTGGCAGGGTTTATCGTCAAAGCTTCCCGTTGAAAGTTCTTCTCCCGGTATTCCCAAGATTTTGTCCATTCGGCCACCCGGGCCACTTCTTCTGGGGAAGGGAGATCTTCAAAGGTTTGTTTGCACTGCAGAAGCGCCTGATACTCCGGATCTTGAAACAGGCGGGCATGATCTTTGATGTCTTGGATATCTTGCGGCATGGTCGGTCTCCTAATGAGGGGCAGGGGAAGGAAGGGCCGTTGGCGTCTGGGATCCCGGCGGCAAGCTAGGATTTCCAGGGGGCTTTGACCAGATCCCAGGTGGGGCTATTCAAGGCCAGATCCATATCGCGGGCGAACACGGCAAAGCCGTCGTAGCCGTGGTAGGGGCCGGAGTAGTCCCAAGAGTGCATCTGGCGGAAGGGCAAAGCCATCTTTTGAAAGACGTACTTCTCCTTGATGCCGGAGGCGATGAGATCTGGCTTCAACCTCTTGGCAAATTCTTCAAACTCGTAGCCGGACACGTCATCGTAGATGAGGGTGCCGTCGTCGATGTACTGGGTGGTGCGCTTGTAGTCGTCGCCGTGGCCGAATTCGTAGCCGGTGGCAATCACCTCCATGCCCAGCTCCCGGAAGGCCGGGATGACGTGGCGGGGTCGCAGTCCGCCCACCATCAGCATCACCCGTTTGCCCTCCAGGCGGGGACGGTACTTGGCAATGACAGCCTCGCTCTGGGGCTTGTACTTGGCGATCACCTGCTCCGCCTTGGCCTGAATGGTCTCGTCGAACCGCTGGGCGATGGCCCGCAGCGACTTGGCAATTTGGGTAGGGCCAAAGAAGTTGAACTCCAGCCAGGGGATCCCGTAGGCTTCCTCCATGTGGCGGCAGATGTAGTTCATGGAGCGGTAGCAGTGGATGAGATTCAGCTTCACCCGAGGGGCAAGCAGCATCTCGTTCCAGGTGCCATCGCCGGAAAACTGGGTCACTACCCGCAGGCCCATCTCCTCCAGCAAAATCCGGGAAGACCAGGCGTCGCCGCCGATGTTGTAGTCCCCAATCAGGGCCACATCATAAGGGCCGGGCTCAAAGTTGAGGGATCCCTCCTTGGCTTTCTTGTCGGCAATGGGCAGAACCCAGTCCCGCACTGTATCGTTGGCGATGTGGTGGCCCAGGGACTGGGAGACCCCCCGAAAGCCTTCGCAGCGCACCGGTACCACCGGCTTGCCAATTTCTTTGGAAACTCTCTTGGCCACCGCCTCGATGTCATCCCCAATTAGGCCAACGGGGCATTCGGACTGGATGGTAATGCCTTTGGCCAAGGGGAAGAGTTCGCTGGCTTCCACCAAGAGTTTGGCCAGTTTTTTGTCCCCCCCGAACACCACATCTCGCTCCTGAAAATCGGAGGTGAACTGCATGGTAACGAAGGTATCTACCCCGGTTGTGCCGACGTAGTAATTGCGCCTTCCCGACCAGGAGTAGTAGCCGCAGCCCACGGGGCCATGGCTGAGGTGGATCATGTCTTTGACCGGCCCCCACACCACCCCCTTGGAACCGGCATAGGCACAGCCGCGAGTGGTCATGACGCCGGGGATCGACTTGATGTTGGACTTTACTCCGCAATCCGTTTTGCCCTTGTCGTAGACGTTGAGGTGTTTGGCTCGCTTTTGCTTGGCCTTTTCCGGATAGGTTTCCAGAACTTCTGCAATAACTTTTCGGTTTTCCTCTTTGAGGGCGCTTTTTGGAGTAGTCATGGGAAGAGCCTCATCTACTGGATTTTTTTGAGAAAGAAACTAGGGGGAACCGAGGGCCGAGGGAGGAAGGGATCCACCCCCAGCCCATCTTTAAGTTCACACTGGGGCCAACTCTTTTTCGGTTTTGCCGATGAGGTGGGCGATTTTCTGGTCGTCGTCCAAAACGCCGAACTCTATCAACAACTGTTCCAGCTCATCCATAGAGATGGGGGTGGGGATCCTCAGATCCGTGTTGTTGATGATCTTTTTGGCCAAGGCCCGATACTCGTCAGCTTGGTTGCAGTCGGGGGAGTACTCGATCACCGTCATGCGGCGCAATTCTGCGTGCTGAACCACATTGTCGCGGGGGATGAAATGCAGCATTTTGGTGTTGAGCTTTTCGGCCAGAGCTTCGATCAGCTCGATCTCGCGATCCACTTTGCGGCTGTTGCAGATCAAGCCACCCAAGCGCACGCCGCCAGAGTAGGCGTATTTCAGCACGCCGCGGGCGATGTTGTTGGCCGCATACATGGCCATCATTTCGCCGGAGCAAACAATGTAGATCTCTTGGGCCTTGCCCTCCCGGATGGGCATGGCAAAACCGCCGCAGACCACGTCCCCCAGCACGTCGTAGCAGACAAAGTCCAGATCCTCGTAGGCTCCGTTTTCTTCCAAGAAATTGATGGCGGTGATGATGCCTCGTCCAGCACAGCCAACGCCAGGCTCGGGGCCACCAGACTCCACACAGCGCACCCCTCTGTAGCCGGTGAGCACCACCTCTTCCAGCTCCACGTCTTCTACGGATCCCCGCTCAGCCGCCAGGTGAAGGACGGTGGTCTGGGCTTTGCAGTGCAACATGAGGCGGGTGGAATCGGCCTTCGGGTCGCAGCCGACGATCATGATCCGCTGCCCCAATTCGGCCATACCGGCAACGGTATTCTGACAGGTGGTGGATTTGCCGATACCGCCTTTGCCGTAGAATGCAATTTGTCTCATGGTTCAGTTCTCCTAATGAAGACTTGAGGAAAAACTTGAGGGCGACTTAAGGGTTAGAAATCTCTTGCCAATGGGCGCAACTGGTCGCATTAGCGAGACGGGATCCTTACTGCAAAGGATTTCAGCTCGCGGGAAGGCAGCCTTGGATCCCTTGGAATCCAAAAGCAAACCGGTTGAACGGTGGGGCTCTCCCGAATCGAGGCAGGAGATGGGGGAAGCGACGGGGAGTAACAGTGGGGCAGATCATAGGGCTCTCAGGCTTATCGAGAATGGGGAACTAGAGGGCATGCACGGTTAAAGTGGGCCACACCTGTTCTTGCAGGCGGGTTTCGATGAGCAACCGCAGGGTGTTTTGCTGGCTGGGGCAGGTGGTGCAGGATCCCTTGAGGCGCACCCACACCTGATCCCCTTCCAGGTCGTACAGCTCCACATCGCCGCCATCGGCCAACAGCAGCGGGCGAACTTCCTCCTCCAGGACGGCCTGAATGCGGGCGATCTTTTGCAAGGTGGTGAGGGGAGAGGGAGCAGCGGGAGAGGGCTCTGTCTGGTTTTGGGAGTTCCCTTTTGAATTTCTTGAATCTTCTGAAGGGGTTGCGTCAGTCTCGGCCAGAACGGCGGCGATCAGGTCTTCAATCTGGGCCAGGCAGGAACCACAGCCACCACCCGCTTTGCTGTAGGCTGTTACTTCCTCAGCGGAGGTGAGGTGGTTTTCCCGGATCAAGCGGCGGATCTTTTGCTCGCTGACGCCAAAGCAGGAGCAGACCAAAGCGCTGTCATCATCCGTGTGGTCAGGCAGAGGAAGGCCGCGATAGCTGTAGATGGCTGCCTCCAGAGCCTCTTGCCCCATCACCGAGCAGTGCATCTTGGCGGGGGGCAGGCCGCCTAGGTAGTCAGCGATTTGGCGGTTGTCGATCCGCAGGGCTTCATCCAGAGTGAGGCCGGTGATCAGCTCCGTCAGAGCCGAGGAAGAGGCGATGGCGCTGGTGCAGCCGAAGGTTTGGAAGCTGGCAGCTAAAATCCGCTCGCTAGCCTCGTCCACCTTTAAGTAGAGCCGCAGGGCATCGCCGCAGGTGATGCTGCCCACTTCTCCAACCACCACCCGAACACCGGGCTCGGAGCTGGGATCCATCGCCCCTTGGTTTTTGGGGTGGTAGAAGAGTTCCAAAACTTTTTCGCTGTAGTCCCACATGGCTGGATCCTGAGTTGAGGATGCTAACGGTCGAGGGAAGATGAGTTTGAGGGGGGTCAGCGGCGAGCCAGTTCCCGTTCCTGCTGTTGCAGCCAGTCTTCCGCCTCGTGGCTGAAGGGGGAGATGGCCCGCAAATGCTCGATGATCCCCGGCAAAACCTCCAGCACCCGCTCCACCTCTGCCGGCTGGGTAAAGCGGGAGAGGCTGAAGCGGATTGAGCCGTGCAAAACGGTGTAGGGCAGGCCCATGGCCCGCAGCACATGGGAGGGCTCCAGGGATCCGGAAGTGCAGGCGGAGCCGGAGGAGGCGCAGATGCCGTATTTGTTCAGCCAGAAGAGGATCGCTTCCCCTTCCACGAACTTGAAGCCCAAGTTGGTGGTGTTGGGCAGCCGCCGGGTGGGGTGGCCGTTAACCTGGACATCCGGGATCCGCTGCAGCAAGCCCTGCTCCAGGCGATCCCGCAGCAGCCGCTCATGGGGATCCCCCAGGTGGGCTTGGGCCAGCTCCGCTGCCTTGCCCAGGGCGATGATGCCCGGCACATTTTCCGTCCCGGCGCGGCGGCCTCGCTCCTGATGCCCTCCCAGCAGCAACGGACGGAAGCGCAAGCCCCGCCGCGCATAGAGAGCGCCGATCCCCTTGGGGGCATGCAGCTTGTGCCCGGAAAGGGTGAGGAGATCCACCGGCAGGCGCTGCAGATCGAGAGGGATCTTGCCCACCGCCTGTACTGCGTCCACATGGACAACAGCCCCATAGCTGCGAGCCAGGGATCCCACCGCCTCGATGGGGAAAAGCACGCCCGTCTCGTTGTTGGCGGCCATGCAGCTCACCAGGGCAGTATCGCCGGTCAGGGCTGCTTCCAACTCCAGCAAGTCCAGGCAGCCTTGCTCATCCACCGAGAGGTAGGTGACGCGGTAGCCTTGTTTTTCCAGGTGCTTGCAGACGTTGAGCACCGAGGCGTGCTCTACCTGCGTGGTGATGATGTGGCGCTTCTGGGGTTGGGCTGCCAAGGCTGCATAGATGGCTGTGGTGTTGCCTTCGGTGCCGCCACTGGTGAAGACAATCTCCGTCGGGTCGGCTCCCAGAAGGGCTGCCACCTGTTCGCGGGCTTGGTTGAGGGCACGCCCCACCTGGCCGCCAAAACTGTGCATCGAGGAGGGGTTGCCGTAGAAGGTCTGCAAATAGGGCAGCATCGCCTCCAGAACCAGGGGATCCACGGCGGTGGTGGCGTTGTTGTCCAGGTAGATCACGGGGTTCATACAGGCTCCGAATCGATACAAGGTAGGGGTTGGGCAACGTTAAACGGCTTGCGGAGCGTGGGAATGGCACTGCTTTGGGCAAATGCGGGCGCAAGCCTGACAGCCGATGCAGAGGGCGGCATTGAGGATGGTCATCACTTTGCGCTCACTTTCTTCTTCCTCTTCGTTTTCGACAAACTCGCCGTCTTCGTTGAGGGCTCTGAGGGCGAACACACCCCGGCCACAGACCTTGAGGCAACGGCTACAGCCGAGGCAGCGGCTGATATCCAAGCTTTCGATAAACTGTGGGATCCAGGGCAGTCCGCCTTTGGTGAGAGCAGTTACAGTAGCCATGGCCGCGTCTCCAAAAGATGAGGTCTCAAGATCGGGAAGATTTGCTGTCCAGGGCCTGGTTGACCAACCAGGTGCGGTAAAACTTGAGGGCCACCGTTTCGATGAGGTCGTAGTCTTCCACCACTTCGATGCCGGCCTCGCGAATACGCTTCATGGGGCAATCGCCAATCTTGGAGACCAATACAGCTCGGCAATCCCTGATGAGATCCAGGATTTGCTCTAGGTTGTTGTCCTCGCCGGATCCCCCGTGGCAGTACTGCGGGATCTTGCGGTGGCCGACAAACTGCGCCCCACGGGCGTTGACCTCGTAGATCAAAAACTCCCGTGCATGGCCGAAGTGGCGATTGACCAGGCCGCCGCCTTTGCTGGCCACGGCCACCAGGATGGAGGGGCTGTCGGGAGGCAGGTCGGCTGTCCAGTGGGTTGGGGTTGACTGCTGCTGAGCTTGCAGTTGGGCAATGCTTGCCTGGACCTGGCGGCGTTTTTCGGGGTCGTACTCGGGGGTCATCTGCATAAAGCGCTCCTTGGTGAACTCTTGGCTGCGGTCTTCCCCCAGAAGGCCCACCGCGTCCGCCCGACACTGGCGACAGTGGCGCATCATCCGCATGTTGCCGGAGCACCGATCTTGCAGGGCTTTCAACTCCTGAGGGGTGGGGCCCCGCTGGCCGATAAGGCCGAAGTAGGTGCCGTGTTCAGGCGCCGAGATCAGGGGCATGATGTTGTGCAAGAAAGCCCCTTTCTCCTGGATCACCCGGTTCACTTCCAAGAGGTGGGTGTCGTTGATGCCGGGAATCAGGACGGAGTTGACTTTGCAGAGGATGTCTGCCTCCCGCAGCAGATCCAGGCTTTCCATCTGCCGTTCGTGCAGGATGCGGGCTGCCTCCACCCCTCGAATGCGCTTGCGCCGCCAGCGGATCCAGGGGTAGATCTTGGCTCCGATCTCTGGATCCACCATGTTGATGGTCAGGGTGACGTGGTCAATGTTCAGCCGTTTGATCTCGTCGATGTAGTCCGGCAACATCAGGCCGTTGGTGGAAAGGCAAAGCTTGAGATCCGGAGCTTTCTCGGCAATGCGGGCAAAGGTCTCGAAGGTTTGCTTGGGGTTGGCCAAGGGATCCCCAGGCCCAGCAATGCCCACCACCGTCAGTTGCGGGATCTTGCCGGCAATCACCAGCACTTTGTGGGCGGCTTCCGCCGGGGTAAGCAGCTCGCTGACCACACCGGGCCGGCTCTCGTTGGCACAGTCGAACTTGCGGTTGCAGTAGTTGCACTGGATGTTGCAGGCGGGGGCTACCGCCACGTGCATGCGGGCGTAGTGATGGTGAGCTGCTTCGCTGTAGCAGGGATGGGTGGCGATGCGTTGCTGCAGATGAGGGGGGAGAGCCTGGCGGGGGCTGCTGCTGCAAGCGCAGGCCGATGGGAAGGGGGATCCCTGGCGGGGCGGAGTTGAAAGGGGCGGCATAGTGGGGTCAACCAGGGGATAGAACGTTACTGGCGGTTATATCAACCGCCCTCTGCCCGCTCCGTTGCACTCAGCCCGGTAGAACTGATCGAGTTTATTGGCTTTGTACTCAAGACCTGCAAAGCCTGATGGCAGGCCAAATCCAACTTTTTTTAGGGGTCAAGGGTCTGGTTTTTCAAGGCCGGGGATGCCGTATTTTGACCCAAAGGGGCGGGGGATCCGGCTGTGGGGAGGATCCCCGGAATCCCTGATTCGACAAGGGCTTGGGGCAATGCTTAAGAAATACTAAAAATCTGCTCAGATGCACTCAAGCGCCGCAGCCTCGGCTGCGTTTTGCATCAATTGCTACGATTTAATATCGTATCAGCCCAAAAGTGTATTGAAAATAGCCGTTTGAGTTTGAGGAAAGATCCCCCTGGGGCAAAGTCCTCGCCAAGGAAGTGAAGACTATTGCGGCGGCAGGCCGTCGGACTTTCTTGTTGTGACAGGGGGGATGTACTCGCTCAAATACCCATACCCTTCCCCAAAAATACCGGATCCCTGCGGGCAAAAGACTCAACCCCCTGCCCTCAGAAAAACTTTTTTTGCGCTCTGGGCCAAGCTTCCAGGGCTTGAGTACATCAGCAATAACTCAATCAATCCTGATCGCCCGCTGCCAAGCCTGAGCCCCTGCAGCCGCTTGCTATAAGCGGGGGATATAAGCGGGGGAACAGAACCCCAACGGTTCTGCCCCTCTGTTGAGACTCGCCCCCTGCTTCCCAACCGGTGAGCTTATGTCCCCCCTTGTTTCTCCCCCACCGAAAACGGCTGAAGTGCTGCAGGTGCCCCGTTGCGATCGCTGGCGGATTCTCTACCGTCTGCAGGAGCTGGATTTGACCTGTGGCTGTACCCCGACCGGCCAACTGTGGGTGATGATTCGCACCCCCACCGAAGCCCTCCTCGTCCACAGTGTGCTCCGCCTTTTCACCCTCAACCGCTCTGGCTGGCTGAGTTGGTTGGATCGCTGCTGGTCTCTCCAGACCTGGGATCCCCCTGAGAGATCTGCAGGAGGGGATGACCACCCCTGAACCTCTGCCGTTTGCCTTCTTGCTTCTCCTGTTCACCTCGTTTTGGTAGCGCCAATGACCACTCCATCCCCCTCAACTCGCTCCTTCCAACAAGTCCGAGACAACCCCGTTCACCTGGGACGGGAGATCACGGTTCCCATCTGCGAGGGCCTCAACCTGGCTTGGGCCAGTCTTCAGGGGCTGTATTTGCAGTATCTGAAGCACCATCTGGTTGTGGAAGGAGCAGAGTTCTACTCAATTCACCAATTTTTCAACGAAAGTCTACAGGAAGTTCAGAACCACGCCCATGAGGTGGGGGAGCGCCTGAACGGCCTGGGTGGGATCCCGGCCTCCAGCTTTGCCAAGCTGGCGGAGCTGTGCTGCTTCAGCCCAGAAGGGGACGATGCGTTGGCTGTGCGGCCCATGCTGGAAGCGGATTTGCGGGCCGAGCAAAGCCTAATCGATCTGCTGCGTCGCCAGGCGGCTCTGGCGGAAAGTGTTGGGGATCGCGCCACCCGTCACCTCTACGAGCAGATTTTGCTGCGGACGGAAGAACGGGCCTTTCACCTGGCCCACTTTCTGGCTGCCGACAGCTTGGTTTTGGGCTTGTCCCCATCCTAGCTTGCCCATCTACGCCCACCCCTCGTTTTGGGAGACTCTGCCATGCTTACCCCCGATCGGGCGCCGCTGCTGCAGTTTTTGCAAGTTGAGCTTGGGATCCCGGAATCCGCCCTCACCTTCGCCCTGAAACGGCATGGGTGTGAACAGGGCCCTTTGCCCATGATTCTTTGGCATTACGGGCTGATTTCCTTGGAGCAACTGGAGCAGATTTTTGAATGGTGTGCTCCCCCTCCTCTTGTTACCAATTCTACCCATTCGGAGGTTTAAGCCATGACTTATCCCTACCCTTCTCTTCCCTTTCCCAGAGTCGGCAACCCTTTGGGATGGCTCGGCCTGGTTTTGAACTCAATTTTCAGATCCGCCCTGAAGTGGCCGCGCCGCTGGCTCAACAGCATTGAAATTCGGGGATCCCGGCAGGCCCGTTGGATTTGTCGTTTGATCCCGGCTTCCTGTCCCTTTGAGCGGGATATCCGACTGGGATCCCGCACCGTTCACATTCCGGCCCTCTGTCGCATCAACCCCCTCTACGAGGAGATCATCGCCCTGCGGCTACGGGCGGCGGCTTATCTGGCCGAAGCTGCGGCTCAACCCCAGCCCCCCTCTTCTCAGGAGATCCCATCATGCCCATGATCAGCCGAACCAAAGTGGCGGAGCTGCTCAACGAGACCGCCTGCGAGCACAACCACAAGAAAGACGGCAAAGGCAAAAACAAAGTCTGTGCCGAGCAGGCCAAGCCAGGAGGAGCGCAGGGAGGCTGTGCCTTTGACGGGGCTTCGATTGCCCTGGTGCCGATCGCCGATGCCGCCCATCTAGTACATGGGCCAATCGCCTGCAGCGGCAACTCTTGGGGGACGCGGGGCAGCCTCTCTTCTGGCCCCCAGCTTTATCGGGTGGGCTTCACCACCGATCTGAGCGAGAACGAGATCATCTTCGGGGGGGAGGAAAAGCTGTTCCAGGCCATCCTTGACTTGCAGGCCAAATACCAGCCTGCCGCCATTTTTGTCTATCTCACTTGTGTAACTGCCCTCATTGGCGACGATGTGGAGGCCGTGTGTCAGCGGGCCAGCCGCCAGCTTGGGATCCCGGTCATTCCGGTGAATGCGCCCGGCTTTGTGGGCAGCAAAAACTTGGGTAACCGTCTGGCCGGAGAAGCGCTGCTGGACTATGTTATCGGCACCGCCTCCCCGGAGTACACCACTCCCCGCGACATTAACCTCATCGGCGAGTACAACATTGCCGGCGAGCTGTGGGATGTCTTGCCTCTGTTTGACGAGCTGGGGATCCGCATCTTGGCCAAGATCACCGGCGATGGCCGCTACCACGAGATCTGTACCGCCCACCGGGCCAAGCTGAACGTTCTCATCTGCGCTAAAGCCTTGCTCAATGTGGGCCGCAAGATGCAGGAGCGCTACGGGATCCCCTACATCGAGGCTTCCTTTTACGGGCTGCAGGAGATGAACCACTGCCTACGGGCCATTGCCCAAGGGCTGAAGGATCCCGAACTGCAGGAGCGTACCGAGGCCCTCATCGAGCGGGAAACTCGCGCCACCGAGGCGGCTTTGGCCCCCTACCGGCAGCGGCTGGCGGGCAAACGAGTTGTCCTTTATACCGGCGGGGTGAAAAGTTGGTCGATCATCTCCGCCGCTCGAGATCTGGGGATGCAGGTAACGGCCACCAGCACCCGCAAAAGCACCGAAGAAGACAAAGCCCGCATCCGCGAGCTGCTTGGCCAGGATGGCATTCTCTTGGACAAGGGCAGCCCGCAAGAGCTGCTCAAGGTGGTGGAGCGCACGAAAGCGGACTTGCTCATCGCCGGCGGACGCAACCAGTACACCGCCCTCAAGGCCCGCATCCCCTTTCTGGACATCAACCAGGAGCGGCACCATGCCTATGCCGGCTATCGCGGCCTGGTGAACTTGGCGCGGGAGATCGATGCCGCCCTCCACAGCCCCATCTGGGAGCAGTTGCGACGGCCTGCCCCCTGGGAGACTCCAGCCGAAGAGGAGGTGGGATGATGGCCCAGCTCATCCAAGAACGCAAGCCCCTCAGCGTCAACCCCCTCAAACTCAGCGCTCCGCTGGGGGCGGCCCTGGCCTTTCTGGGGATCAAGGGCTGTCTGCCCCTCTTCCACGGTTCCCAGGGCTGCACGGCCTTTGCCAAAGCGCTGCTGGTACGCCATTTCCGCGAGGCCATTCCCATGTCCACCACTGCCATGTCCGAGGTGGACACCATCTTGGGAGGCGAGGAGAATGTCGAAGCTGCCATTCTCACCTTGGTGGAGAAGGCCCAGCCGGAGCTAATCGGCCTCCTCACTACCGGCCTCACGGAAACCCGCGGCGACGATATGCCGCGCATCCTGCGGGAGCTGCGCCGGCGCCAGCCGCAATTGCAGGATCTGCCCATCGTGTTGGCCTCTACGCCTGACTTTAAAGGATCCCTGCAAGACGGCTATGCCATCGCCGTCAACAGCTTGGTCAGCACCCTGCCGGAATCGCCGTCGGGATCCGTCCGCCCTGCCCAGGTAACGGTGCTGTGCGGGCCTGCCCTCACCCCTGCCGACGCCCAGGAGATCAAAGAAATGGCGGAGGCTTTTGGCCTAGAGCCGATCCTGGTGCCGGATCCCGCGGGTTCCCTGGACGGACACTTGGGCACCGGCTTTAGGGCGACCCCAGACGGCGGCACCACCCTTGAGCAATTGCGCCAGCTCGGGCGTTCCGGCCTCACCATAGCTGTCGGCGAGAGCATGCGCCCTGCCGCTCAGATCCTGGCCCAGCGCTTTGGCACCCCCTATCGGGTTTTCCCCCACCTGACCGGTCTCAAGGCTGTGGATCCCTTTTTGGCAACCTTGGCCGATCACAGCCAGCAGCCGGTGCCCTCTCGCTACCGCCGCCAGCGCAGCCAAGTCCAGGATGCCCTCCTGGATTGCCACTTTTTCTTCGGCAACCAGCGGATTGCCTTGGCCCTAGAAGCCGATCTGCTCTGGGGGTGGGTGGACTGGCTGCTGGATATGGGCTGTCAGATCCAGGCGGCCATCAGTCCCACACCGGATCCCCACTTGAGCACCCTTCCCATTGAGGCAGTGCGGGTGGGAGATCTGGGGGATCTGGAGGAGCTAGCACCCGGGGCTGACCTGCTGGTGGGCAACTCCCACGTGGCGCGCCTGGGCAAGCGGCTGGGGATCCCAGTGCATCGGATGGGGATCCCCATCTTCGACCGGCTGGGGGCCAACCACCTCTGTCAGGTGGGCTATCGCGGCACCCTATCCCAACTGTTTGCTGTCGGCAACCTGCTGATGGAGCAGGAGGAAGCCCGTCACCCCAGCCCACCCCAGGTTTCTGGGCATGGATTCTAAGGGATCCAGAGCTTCGAGCTAGATCCCCCTAGCTCCCCTAAACCCTCAAGTTCACGGTTCTAAGGAGAACGCCTATGCAAGTGGCCTTTACAACCCGCGACGGCAAGCACGTCAATGCCCACTTTGGCTGGGCCAACCAGATCGACCTCTACGAAGTCACCCCCGAAGGCTACCGCTTCTGCAAAACCCTCACCTTTGGGGGCAACTTGGAGGCAGATGGCAACGAGGACAAGCTGGTGCCCAAGCTGCAGGCTTTGGCCGATGT
>NZ_JANSIO010000025.1:0-6524 GCF_047462195.1 Synechococcus sp. R3-13
AAGCCCTGTTCTTGCACAATCGGCACAATGGCAGGGCTCACCGATTGCTCCGAAGGCCACAGGCCCCGCGGCTCGCGGCCAAAGCGCTCCCGATAGATCTGCTTAGCCCGCTCCAGTTGGGTGTGGACATCCTGCTCCCAGTGAAAGGGGTAGCGAGGTAAGGGCAACCCTGGGCGGGCCACCCGTGCCGAGCGCTCGCTCACCAACAGGGGCAAGATGGGGTGGGTATAGGGGCTGGTGGTCAGCTCCAGTTGGCCGTTGCTCTGCAGTTTGGCGTGTTGGGGCAAGATGGCGCCGAGGATCTGTTGTTGCTTGGCGTAGATCCGCTGCCGATCCGCCAGGGTAAAACCGGATCCCATCTTAATCCAGCCCTCGATCTCAGGATCCTCCTGAAAGAGGGGATCAAACCAAGACAGGTTGTGCCAGGCCAGCAGATCGCTGAAGTCCTGCGGAGTCCAGTACTGCAGACACCAGTTCACCCCCTGAGATTCCCGTTGGTTGTAGAGCTGCCGATAGCGGGGGTAGGGCTCGATCATGGTGGGGTAGTGGCTGTCGAAGAAGCGCTCGACCACAAAGCGCAGTTGATCGGGGCCGAGCTTTTCGACAGGGGATAGGGTCAGTTCCAGGTAAGGATCAAAAGCCGAGCCGGCTACGTACTCTTCGATTTGCACAATCAGGGAGGGCACCAAGTTGACCGTTTGGTGCAGGCGGGGATAGCGCTCCAGCAGCAAGACCAAGTCCAGGTAATCTTTGATCCCGTGTAGGCGCACCCAAGGCATGCGATATTTACCCGCCACCGGACTTTTGTAGAGGGGTTGGTGTTGGTGCCAAACCAGAGCGACGTGCAGCGGGTAAGTCATGGGCGGTACGGGATCCAACCATCACCCGGATACTAGCCCATCTGTCTGGCTGGCGATCGTAAGAAACTCTTGAATGTCTGAGCTCTGCCGGTGTCGATGGCGGTGGGGAAAAGCTTGCCATTCGGCAGATTCCTCAGGAGAATGGCGGCAAATGGAAGAGCTGAGCCATGACTGCCGCTACCCACCTTCTGGAACAGTCGATCGTTGTCTTTTCCCAAAACTATTTGCCCATTAGCCGGGTCAATATCAAGCGGGCAATCGTGCTGCTGCTAACAGGCAAAGCCGAACCGCTCTCGATGATGAATGTGCCGGTGTGGAAGGTGCGCTCCCCCAACCAGGTCATTGAAGTGCCCGAACATATTCGCCTGACCATCAAGGGCAAAGAGCGCGCTTGGCGCGTGCCCCCTGTGAATCGGCGGGAGGTTTTGCGGCGGGATCACCACACCTGCCAGTATTGTGGCAGCACCCACAATCTGACCTTGGATCATGTCGTGCCCCTCTCCAAAGGGGGATCCCACAGTTGGGACAATGTGGTGACGGCTTGCGAACGCTGCAATCAACGCAAGGGCAACCGCACCCCTGAAGAGGCCAACATGCCCCTGCGCAGCAAACCCCGTGCCCCTCTCCACCCGACGGTGGCTTTTGCGGAGCAGTTCTGGCGCGAACACCAAAGTCGGCAAGATCGGCAAGATTGAGGGTTGCCGTGCAAGCTAAGATCGGCGAACCCTGTTCCATCGATGAGGATCCGCGTCGGCCATGATGACCGTAATGGAGTTTTTTGCCCTCAGTGCCGGGGAGTGGATGTGCCAGCGCACCAGCCATCATTTGGCTTTTCGCCGCTCTGAGGGGGGGAGGTCGAGAGTCCAAATTGCAACGCTTTCGGCAACCGATCCGGCAGTCATACGGGTTTGCGAGTTGTTCAAGGTGGATCCCCGACGAGCTGTGGGAGCAGCGCGGGTGCAGTGGGATGGCGAGCAGGAGTGGGATAACGAAGAGTACAAGGGAGATGTGGTGCTGGTACCTATCCCCGATGAGACCGATCCCATGCGCGGGCAGTTGCTGCGGGATCAGGGCTACGCCGAGAAAGTGCCGGTGGCCGGTACCTATGTCATGGGATCCGATGGTGCCCTCACCCTCTACACCCAGTATGAGATGACCGAATCGGAAGAGCGCATTTGGTTTGCCAGCCCCAACTTGCGCCTGCGGGCCAGCACTGTCAAGCGGTTCGGTGGCTTCAGCATGGCTTCTTTCTGCTCCGAGGTGCGTAAACTCTCCGTCGGCCCTTCTCCCACCCCTACGGTGGCCGAATCCAGCTCTTTCCGCAGCTAGAGCGTTTTCTCCTCAACCGCAACACGGGTTGTGCCATGCACCAAGTCTTGGATCTGGGGATTAACCTGCTCCACGCCAATCAACACCAGGCCGACCACAACCGGGAGCATTTTGATGCCTGGGGAGTAACCTGTCTGAACCTCATGAGCGCGCCGGGGGCGGGTAAGACGTCTTTGATGGAGAAAACCGTGGTCGCTCTTGCCGGCTCGCTGCGCCTGGCGGTGATCGAGGGAGACATGACGACCCAACTGGACGCGGAGCGGTTGCGTCGCTACGGGATCCCGGTGATTGCCATCAACACGGGGCGGGCCTGTCATTTGGATGCGGCCATGGTGGCCGGGGGCTTGCAGCAATTGGAAGCACTGCTGGATCCCCAACAACTGGATTTGCTGCTGGTGGAAAATGTCGGCAACTTGGTCTGCCCGGCGGAGTTTGAGGTGGGGGAACACGCCAAGGTAGCACTGCTCAGCGTCACAGAAGGGGAAGACAAGCCTCTCAAGTACCCAATCATGTTTCGAGAGGCGGATTGTCTGCTGATCACCAAAGTGGATCTGGTTCCTGTGTTGGAGGTGGATTTGGATCGGATCCAGGCCAATATCCGCGAGATCAACCCTTCTGTGCCGATTTTTTGTCTTTCTGCCAAGACGGGTGACGGGCTGGAGCCCTGGCTGGGCTGGATCCGAGAGCAGATTCTCCTTGCCCAACACCGACGGCAGCCGCAGTGAAGGGTATCATACTGAGCATCTAGCCGTGGAACTCTCCTCACCTGAGCTGGCCAGGCAGGGGATGAGTTAGCACCTCTGGCGGGTCAATTTGCAGATAACTTGTGTGGATGGAAAATCCCGGCTATGGCCAATTTAAGTGACTTTGTACAGGGCATTGAGCAGTTGATCGAGCTGGCTCAGAAGCTGGACGAGAAAAAGCAAAGTGGAGAGCTGCGAACCGAAGTCCGCATCCAGGCCCGTCCTCTGGGCAGTTCTATTCCCCCTTCCGGCTCCATCCCCCGCCGCCGCAGCCCTGCCCAAACGGGGGATCCCCCCTGGAGCAGCGAGCCCCAAGTGATGTCTGCGGTTCGCTTCCAGGAACCGTCCAAGGCCGCTGTGCCCGACCCGCCAGCAACTTCTGCCGACCGCCCAGAGTCTTGGGCTGGGCCACGCCTCAAGGATGTGGGGGGACTGAGGGAACAGCTCCAAGCGCTGCGGGAGATGGTGGAGATCCCCCTCAAGCGGCCCGATCTGCTGGCCAAGCTGGGGTTGGATCCGCCCCGCGGCGTGTTGTTGGTAGGCCCCCCCGGCACCGGCAAAACCCTGACGGCCCGCGCCCTGGCCGAGAGCCTGGGGGTGAACTACATCGCCATTGTCGGCCCGGAGCTGATCGGCAAGTACTACGGCGAGGCGGAGGCGCGCCTGCGGCAACTGTTTGAAAAGGCAGCCAAATCGGCTCCCTGTCTGGTGTTTATTGACGAAATCGATGCCCTAGTGCCCAACCGCGCCACTGTCGAGGGGGAGGTGGAAAAACGCCTGGTGGCCCAGATGCTGGGGCTGATGGACGGGTTTGTGGCCCAAAAGGGGATCGTGGTGCTGGCAGCCACCAACCGGCCCGAGGCTCTGGATCCGGCTCTGCGGCGACCGGGGCGCTTTGACCGGGAGGTGATCTTCAAGGTGCCGGATCGGGAGGGGCGGCGGGAGATCTTGGCCATCCACACCCGCGACATGCCCTTGGCGGAGGATGTGGATCTGGACAGCTTGGCGGATCAGACCTTGGGCTTTGTGGGGGCAGATCTGCGGGGGTTGTGTCAGGCGGCAGCCTATGCGGCTTTGCGGCGGCAGGTGCCCGATTTGGGATCCCCCATCCCCGACTCGTTGACGGTCTCGGCGGCAGATTTTCAACAGGCTCTGCAACAGGTGAAGCCGGCGGTGCTGCGCTCGGTGGAGATCGAATCCCCACAGGTGAGCTGGGATCAAATTGGCGGTTTGGATCACGCCAAGCAGATTTTGCAAGAGGCCATCGAGGGATCCCTGCTTCACCCTGAGTTGTACGAGCAGGCTCAGGCCCAAGCACCCAAGGGGATTCTCCTGAGCGGGCCGCCCGGCACCGGCAAAACCCTGTTGGCCAAAGCCATCGCTTCCCAGGCTAAGGCCAACTTCATCGCCGTCTCCGGCCCGGAGCTGCTCAGCAAATGGGTGGGATCCTCCGAGCAGGCGGTGCGGGAGCTGTTTGCCCGTGCTCGGCAGTGTGCCCCCTGCGTGATTTTCATCGACGAGATCGATACCCTGGCCCCGGCGCGGGGAAGCTACTCCGGGGATAGTGGGGTCAGCGACCGCGTTCTGGGGCAACTGCTGGCAGAGCTGGACGGGATCCGCCCCAGCCAGGGGGTGTTGGTGGTGGCCGCCACCAACCGCAAGGCCAGTTTGGATCCCGCCCTCACCCGGGCCGGCAGGTTGGAGCTACACCTGAGCGTGGAGCTGCCGGATCGCAGCGGGCGACGGGAAATTTTGGCCGTTCACAACCGCAAGCGTCCCCTGGGGCCCGATGTGGATTTGCAAGGGTGGGCTGAGCAAACCGAAGGTTGGAGTGGTGCCGACCTCGCCCTGCTCAGCAACCGCGCCGCCATCGCTGCCATTCGTCGCCACCGGGCCACCTCAGAGTCGGTGGATGCCAAAACCCTGGTCATCCAACAGGAAGACTTCTGTCGGGCCTTTGCCGAGCTGCAGCAGCAACGCCAAGCCGGCTGACCAGGAAAACCGGGTTCGGCGCTCCGCGCTGCTAAAACGAACAAGCCCCGACTTACCGCTACGCGGTTCGCCTTGGCGGGCCGTAGGCCTTAGCAAGCCAGTAGGGCGGCTTTTGCTTTATCGCTACGCGATGCTTTCGCGAACGCCTCTGGTGGCACAGAGCGCTATGATCTTTCTCGAGGCACTGGTGAAAGTCAGTGTATTGCGTCCGGAGCTGAAGTCAGCGACTTTCCCACAGTTGCACCAGTTGGCTTTGGCCTCTGGAGAATTGTATTTCAGAGCCCTCGTCGCCTTTTGGCGCGTGGTGCGCAAGAAAGGTCTGTGGCTCAAACCCACCGGCCTCCTGCGCTGGTTCCCCAACACCTCAGAGAATGAGCTCCATGCCCATAGCGCTGTTCGCCTCTGGCGGCGCGGAGCGCTTGAAAGAATCCCCTGCTTTTAGGGGGGAATGTCAACTCCTCTTCGGCAAATCTCCATGGCCAGGATCAACGACCATTTCCTTAAGCTCAAAGCCGGCTATCTTTTCCCTGAAATTGCCCGACGGGTACAATCCTTTGCCGCCGCCCATCCCGAAGCTCAGATCATCAAAATGGGGATTGGCGATGTCACCGAGCCGCTGCCGGAAGCCTGTCGGACAGCCATGATCCGGGCGGTGGAAGAGATGGGGGAACGGGCCACCTTCCGCGGCTATGGGCCAGAACAAGGCTATGAGTGGCTGCGCCAGGCCATTGCCCAGCACGACTTCCAAGCTCGCAACTGCGATATCGATGCTTCCGAGATCTTCGTCTCCGATGGCTCCAAGTGCGACTGCGGCAACATCCTGGATATCCTCGGCCACGACAACACCATTGCCATCACGGATCCCGTCTATCCGGTTTATGTGGACACCAACGTGATGGCGGGCCATACAGGGCCAGCCAACGAACGCGGCGAATATGAGGGCCTAGTCTATCTGCCCATCACCGCCGAAAATCACTTCACCGCCAGCCTGCCCAGCCAAAAGGTGGATGTGATCTACCTCTGCTTCCCCAATAACCCCACAGGTGCAGTGGCCACGCGGGAGCATCTGCAGAACTGGGTGGACTATGCCCGTGCCCACAACTCCTTGATCCTGTTCGACGCCGCCTACGAAGCTTACATCACCGAGCCTGGGATCCCCCACTCCATCTACGAGATTCCGGGGGCGCGGGAATGCGCTATTGAGTTCCGCTCCTTTTCCAAAACCGCTGGGTTTACCGGCACCCGCTGCGCCTTTACGGTAGTGCCCAAGTCTGTGCGGGGGCAAGCTGCCGATGGATCCTGGGTGGATCTGTGGAGCTTGTGGTATCGCCGCCAATCCACCAAGTTCAACGGGGTGTCCTACATTGTGCAACGAGGGGCAGAGGCAGTTTATTCCGAAGCGGGGCAGGCGCAGGTGCGAGGTCTGGTGCAGTTTTACCTGGAAAATGCCCGCATCATTCGCGAGCAATTGGCCGAGGTGGGGATCCAAGTCTATGGCGGCGTGAATGCCCCCTACGTCTGGGTGAAAACACCCGCTGGGCTGAGCAGTTGGGAGTTTTTCGACAAGCTGTTGCACACCTGCCATGTGGTGGGTACCCCC
>NZ_JANSIO010000026.1:0-4284 GCF_047462195.1 Synechococcus sp. R3-13
GTTCCTGAGAGGCCATCCTGTGTTGTGGAGAAGGTAGAGCCCTTTGGGGGAGCAACCCTCCTCTGCCCCAAGCAGGTCTTCACCTCGAAAACCGAAGGGGCCTGTACCCTGGCCATTGCCCGCGCGGCGCAGGAGTATTCCCCTCGCAGCGGCCACCTCTGGCTCATCGGCACTGGTCCTGGGGATCTGGGTCAATTGACTTTGGCTGCCCGTATGGCTTTAACTCAGGCCGATGTGGTTGTTGGCTACCAGCTTTATCTGGATCTGGTGGATCCCCTTTTGCACCCCGGCCAAATCCGGGAGGCCTCTCCCATTACCCAAGAGCTGCAGCGGGCCAAACAGGCCATCGCTTGGGCGCAGCAGGGGCTGAAGGTGGCGGTGATTTCTTCGGGGGATGCCGGCATTTACGGCATGGCGGGCTTGGTGCTGGAGTGCTTGGTCCGCTCTGGCTGGGATGGGATCCGCCCTTCTCTGGAGGTGCTGCCGGGGATCTCTGCCTTCCAGGCGGCTGCTGCCCGGCTGGGGGCTCCGCTGATGCACGACTTCTGCGCCATTTCCCTCTCGGATCTGCTTACCCCCTGGCCAGTGATTGCAAAACGCCTGCAGGCGGCTGCCCAGGCGGACTTTGTGGTGGCCCTTTACAACCCCCGCTCCCGGCAGCGGGTGGATCCCTTCCTCAAGGCTCTGCAGATCTTTTTGCAGGCCCGGCCCGCCCATACCCCTGTGGCTTTGGCCCGCAACCTCTACCGCCCTGGCGAAACTCTCCACCTCACCACCCTAGGGGAGCTGGATCCAGAGGAGGTGGACATGCTCACCCTGGTCTTTATCGGCAACTCCCAGACCTTTCGCCATGGGGAGCGGCTGATTACCCCGCGGGGCTACCGCTTGGGCGAGCCCACCTGACTCCTGGGCTCCAGACTCAAAACACCCTCAGATGCCGGGGATCCAACTGCAGCCACCACGGGGATCCCCAACCTTCCACCTCTCGCCAGCGCTCCCGCCACACCTCGGCTTGCAGGTGGTAGTCCTGGCTGTGGGCAGGAGGGCTGCCCAGCTTAAAGAAGAGGGTCAGCCGGTGGGGGGTCTCGCTCCACTTCACCAGCCAAGCGGGAAACGTGTTGGGCAGTCTCCCGTCTGGCCGGAAGGTGAGGTGGTGGGCGCGGATGGCGATGTATTCTCCGGCTGGGGATCCCTGTACCTGCAGCTCACAGCCCCAGTCCAAGGCCAGCACTCGCTGAGAGCCCAGGGGCCTGGCCCGAGAGATGTTTTTGCAGCCCGTCAGTTGCGCCACGCTGAGGCAGGGGGGAGCCTCAAAAAGCTGGTGCTTGTCCCCCTGGACAATGATTCGTCCCTGCTCCATTACAGCCAGATCCCCGCAGAGGCGGAAGGCTTCCTCGATGTTGTGGGTTACCAAAAGCGTGACTCCCTTGTAGTCGGCTAGGATCTCCCCCATCTCCTGCTCCAGATGGCTGCGCAGGTGGGCATCCAAAGCAGAAAAAGGCTCATCTAGCAGCAAGATCTCCGGCTCAGAAGCCAACGCTCGCGCCAAGGCCACCCGCTGCTGCTGTCCTCCAGAGAGCTCGGTGGGGTAGCGGTTTTCCCAGCCTTTCAGCTTGACCAACTGGAGCTGGGCCTGGATCCGCTCCTGTTTTTCGGCCTCGCTCAAGCCCGCAGGGATCCCAAAGGCAATGTTCTGGGCAACGGTGAGGTGGGGAAACAGAGCGTAGTTTTGGAAGATCACCCCCACCCGCCGCTGAGCCGGAGGCAGCCGGATCCCCTGTTCGGCGTCGAACAGGGCCCGCTCGTTGAGCAAAATGCGCCCCCCATCCGGGGTTTCAATTCCGGCAATGCAGCGCAAAAGCAGGCTTTTGCCGGATCCAGAGGCCCCCAGCAAGCCCAGGGGTCGCCCATCGCAGCTCAGTTGTGCCTGAAGCTCAAACTGGGGCAGCTTCTTGTAGATGTCTACCCAGAGGCGAGGGGCCGGAGTTGAGAAATCCGGATCCCTTCTGGTGAGAACCTGTAGAGGACGAGAGGGAGGTCGCTGCCAGGGCCGTCGCTGAAACCAAAGGTTAACTGCCGTCATCACCCCCAAGGACAACATCAAGACCAAGGCCGAGCTAATGGCTGCCCCCCGCATGTCCCCCGCCTGAACGGCAAAGAAGATGGCCATGGATAGGGTTTGCGTGCGGCCCGGGATATTGCCTGCCAGCATCAAGGTGGCGCCGAACTCCCCCAGAGCGCGGGCAAAACTGAGGGTAATCCCCGCCAGGATCCCTGGTAAGGCCAAAGGGATCAGCACCTGCGTAAAAATCTTGGCCCTGCTTGCCCCCAGCGTGCGGGCTGCCGCCACCAGCGTCGGGTCAATCTGCTGGAAAGCTCCCAAAGCCGTGCGGTACATCAGGGGCAGGGCCACCACCACTGCCGTGATCACCCCGGCATACCAGGTGAAGATGACCGATAGGTTCAGCGAGGCCAAAAGTTGTCCCAGAAGGGTTCGCCGACCAAATAGCAGCAACAATAGGAACCCCACCATGGTGGGCGGCAACACCAGCGGCGCCAATAAGATGGCCTCGAGG
This sequence comes from Synechococcus sp. R3-13, assembly GCF_047462195.1. Lineage (NCBI taxonomy): Bacteria > Bacillati > Cyanobacteriota > Cyanophyceae > Synechococcales > Synechococcaceae > Synechococcus > Synechococcus sp. R3-13. The sequence goes on from NZ_JANSIO010000026.1 coordinate 2,577, forward strand.
AGAGAGCGCCACCGACCTCGGTAGTGCAACATCCCATAAGCTGCCAGCGTCCCCACCCCAAAGGTGATAGCTGTGGCTAAGCTGGCAATCCGCAACGAGATCCACAGCGGAGACAGGTCGTAGTCGCTCATCTGGGCAATTGCAGAGGGATCCCTTACAGGCGGATAAAGCCGTACTTCACAAACACCTCTGCCGCTTCCCCTGAGGTCAAAAACTCCAAGTAAGACTGTCCGGCGGGAGTATCGTGCACCAAGGCCACCGGATAGACAATCGGCGTAATGGGATCCGCCGTAGCCACCACCCGCACCCGATCCGAAAGCTGAGCATCCGAGGTAAACAGGATCCCGGCGTCGGCATTGCCCTGCTCCACCGCCGTCAAAATTTCCCGCACCGTGCTGGCAAACACCATCTTGGGCCGCAGCGTCTCAAACACCCCCGCCTCGGTGAGAATTTCCTGGGCATAGCGTCCGGCGGGCATGGCCTGCAGATCCCCAATGGACAGAACCCGGATCTCTTCCGCCACCAAGTCGGCAAAATCCTGAACCTTGGTTCTGGCATTGGCAGGCACAATTAAAGCCATGCGGTTGCTGAGAAGATCTCGCCGGGATCCCTCCACCAGCAGGTTTTGCTGGGCAAGGGCGTCCATAAAAGAGGCGGCTGCGAAAAATACCACGTCCAAAGGAGCCCCCTGCTCCACCTGTTGCTGGAGAGAGCCGGAATTGGCGAAGTTGTACTCAACCTTGATGTCGGGATAGCGGGCGGTGAACAACCGGTCGATTTCCGTTAAAGCCGGTTGCAAGCTCACCGCAGCCCCCACCAAAATGGGCTGAGATTGCGCCAAGCCGGGAGCCGACCCCCACCTCAAAGCCAGAGCGGCCAGGATCCCTAGGAATAACATTGCAGTTCTTCGTTTCATAGCCATTTTTCTTTGACCCGTGACAACTCTCAGAACAGGAAAATCCGCCAATGGTTCGGTGCTTTTGACTGTCGGAATTGGGTTGTAATTTGTATCTGTAGATACACACCTAGACTATCGGCAGCCATTCCTCCCCAGAGACAACGATAAGCATCTGATAGTATTGAAACCAATGTTGAATGGCCATCTGCCGAGATCCCTTCTTGTTCAGTTTGGTCAACACCCCTGTTGCTTTAAGTGTTCAACAAAGGAGAAATCATGCAAATCAGCACTCGCAACTTGTTTAAAGGAACTGTAAAAAGCTTCCAGGTGGGCATGGTCAATGCCGAAATTGTTCTGGAAGTTGCACCAGGCATAGAAATAACAGCCATTATTTCTAAGCACTCTGCCGAACGGTTGGGTATAGCAGTTGGAAAAGAAGCGTATGCTGCCATTAAAGCCTCAGATGTGGTCATCGCCGTGGATTAGTGGTGGATTAGCAAATTGAGTGACTGGCCTAGACTTGCTGTTGCCTGGGATCCAAATACAGGGCTTTGATAAGGCGCTGGCGATCGTTTAGGCTGATCTGAAGCCGCCCATTCTCTACATCCCGCACCCAGCTCTGGCTGCGCCCCAGCCTCTGGGCCAATTCCCGCTGGCTGATTCCCTTTTGCTGGCGTGCCGCCGAGATATCCGCTCCACGCAAAGCTTTGCTTGAGGGGAAGTCTTTTGGGTTTTCGGGAGGGCCAGGGAGATCCGAGTCTGTTGCAACAGGCGCAGACTTTGCCCTACGCTGCCGCCGAGATCCCGATT
>NZ_JANSIO010000027.1:0-1599 GCF_047462195.1 Synechococcus sp. R3-13
GGGCAAGCTGGCTTTCTTTACCCTTCAGGATCGCTCCGGCACCATCCAGCTTTACCTGGAGAAGCAACGGCTGACGGAGCATATGGGGGAGTTGGCCTTCAAGAACTTGGACAAGCTCATCGACGTGGGCGATTGGCTGGGGGCCAAGGGCTGCCTCAAGCGCACCGAAAAAGGGGAATTGTCGGTGCGGGTGGACGAGTGCCAGGTGCTAACCAAGGCGCTGTTGCCGCTGCCGGACAAGTGGCACGGCCTGCGGGATGTGGAGAAACGCTACCGCCAGCGCTATGTGGATTTGATCGTCAATCCGCAGGTCAAGCAAACCCTGATTGACCGGGCCAAGATCATCCGATCCCTAAGGCAGACCCTAGAAGACCGAGGCTTCTTGGAAATTGAGACGCCCGTGTTGCAGGTGATCCCCGGCGGGGCGGAGGCGCGACCCTTCATCACCCACCACAACGCCCTGGATCTGGATCTCTACTTGCGCATTGCCACCGAGCTGCACCTGAAGCGGCTGGTGGTGGGCGGGATCGAGCGAGTCTATGAAATTGGGCGGGTCTTTCGCAACGAAGGCATCTCCACCCGCCACAACCCGGAGTTCACCTCTCTAGAGGCCTATCAAGCCTTCGCCGACTACCACACCATGATGGAGCTGACGGAAACCCTGGTCTGCAACGCCGCCCTGGCGGTGCGGGGATCCCTGCAGCTCACCTACCAAGGGGAAGCCATCGACCTCACCCCTCCCTGGCGACGGGTGACAATGCAGGAGCTGGTGGAGGAGGCCACTGGCATTTTCATCGATGTGGAAAAGGGATGCCCTGAAGAGCTCTTGCCGGCCTTGGCCGCCCAAGGGATCCCCAATCTCTCACCCCAGGACTCCCCCGGCCAGTTGCTGGTCAAAGCCTTTGAGCACTGCTGCGAGAGCCGCCTGCGCCAGCCCACCTTTGTTCTGGACTACCCCCTGGATGTGTGTCCCCTCACCAAGCCCCACCGCAGCAAACCGGGGTTGGCCGAGCGCTTCGAGCTGTTCATCGTTGGGCGGGAGACGGCCAACGCCTACTCCGAGCTCACCGATCCGGTGGATCAGCGGCAGCGGCTGGAGGCCCAGGCAGCCCTGAAGGCAGCCGGAGATGAGGAGGCCCACTTTCTGGATGAAGACTTCCTCACGGCCTTGGAATATGGCCTGCCCCCCACCGGCGGCCTGGGCGTGGGGATCGACCGCTTGGTAATGCTGCTGTGCGACGCTCCCAGCATTCGCGATGTCATTGCCTTTCCGCTGCTACGGCCCGAGACGGGAGAAGTGGCGGAGGAGGCTTGAGCCGATCCCTCTAACTGTCCATTCAAATCCCATCGATTTCTAAGAGAGGTTGGAGGTGGCTGCGGCAACGGCGCGGAGCCTTTGGGAAGTGTCTCAACCTATTTTGAAATAACTAGCGATAACGTCTTCCAAAAGCCGACCTTCGTACCCTTGCATCTGGAGGGCAGCCTGGAAATCCTGGCAGGCTCTCTGCCAATCCCCAAGGGCAGTCCGGGCCAGGGCGCGGTTGAGGTGGGCCTTGAGGTGGCAGGGATCCCTATCGCTCGCGTCAGCAGTGCAGAGTG
>NZ_JANSIO010000028.1:0-1048 GCF_047462195.1 Synechococcus sp. R3-13
GGCCTGCTCCTCTTTACTCAAGGGAAACAGCAGGGCCATGTTCACCCCCACCAACCCTGCTGTGGCTGTCCAAACAGGGCTGCGCAGCAGCATCAAGATCAAAGTCGGCTGCACCACCATCAACAAACCCCACAGCCAGCACCATCCCACCTCCACCGGCAAACGGCGTAACTGCCGCCACACCCAGCCCAGCACCAGAGAGCCCAAGATGGTCTGCAGCAACAGCGGGGATTGTCCCAGAATGGCCGTAGCCAGCACCAGCAAGGGAGGAAAGGTGGTGCCCACAATGGGCAGGCGCGGATCCGGCCCCAAGGCCGCCACGGATCCCTTGTAGCCGAGAAACTGCATCTCCAAGCTCACCCAGCTCCAGCCTTCCTTCAAACCCCACAGAAGGCTAGCCAGCAGCAGAAACAGGATCCCGGTAGACCCGAAGAGCCGCAAGAAAGCCCTGAGCTTGGTGAGAAACATGGGTTGCTTTAACGACTTCAAGAAGTTAGAAGGCAACTCATTCAACAGCGAATCAAGCCTTAAGAGTTGTCTGATGAGAACAAGTTTCAGAAAAAGTATGGGGATGGGCTGACGTGTCTGGGAACTGGACACAGGGCTAGATTAGCATTCCCTGGCCTGAGAGACTTTATCTACGAGTTTTGGCGTAGGCTAATTCAGCCATATTGTCGATGAGGAGGTCTCGGACGCTGAGAGAGGATGGGGACGACTTTGCAAGGACATGATCTTATGTTGCAGGCTGTGCGGGGCGTGAATGATGCAGCAGTTCCAGCGCTTGAGCTGGTACCCTCTCAAGCAGAAACCCGTCCTTGGGGATCCTTCTGGGTTTTGGATGAAGGCCCGATGTACAAGATCAAGCGCATCGAGGTGAAGCCTGGCCATCGGCTCAGCCTGCAGATGCACTACCACCGCAGCGAGCACTGGATCGTGGTCAGGGGCACAGCGAAGGTTACCCGTGGAGAAGAGGTGATGCTGCTGAGCTCCAACGAGTCCACCTACATTCCCCCCTGCACCAAGCACCGCCTGGAAAACCCCGGCACCC
>NZ_JANSIO010000029.1:0-8889 GCF_047462195.1 Synechococcus sp. R3-13
GCCTGGGACAGGGATCCCCAGCCCACTCCCAAACTCAACCCCAAACTCACCACCCGCCACCAACGACCGTTCACGCGCATAACCTCTCATGCTCCTCGAAATCCACAACAGGGAAAATTCACTGCAAAACCGGCCAAACCCTCCCTCAGCACCCTGACAGCGGCAGGGAAGGGAGCCTTGCTGCTGACGGGGCTGTGCTGCGCAGGGGGCAAAGCTGTGGCCCTACCGGAGTCGAGATCCACTCCACCTCCAGGCCAAACACCTGTCGCACCCGGCTGGGGGTCAACACCGCCAAGGGAGACCCCAGGGCCTGCATCTGGCCGGATCCCAGCAAGGCAATCTGCTCGCTGTAGCGAATGGCCAAATTCAGGTCGTGCAGCACCGTAACTACCGTCAGGCCCTGCTCCTGCTTCAGCCGTTGCAACAGCTCCAGCAGCTCCAGTTGGTGGCGCAGATCCAAAAAGGTGGTGGGCTCATCCAACAGCAACACCTGCGGCTCCTGCACCAAAGCCAACGCCAGAAAAGCCCGTTGCCGCTCGCCCCCCGAAAGGGTTTCCACCCGCCGCAGCGCCAGGGATCCCAGTCCCGTCTGCTCTAGAGCCCACTCCACCCGCTGCCGATCCGCCGGCGTCAACTGCCACGCCCACCAGGGCTGGTGGGGAGAACGCCCCAGACTCACCAATTGCCGCACCGTCAGCCCTGCCGGGATCCTCGGCTGCTGGGGCAAAAGAGCCAACTGCCGGGCCACCTGCTGGGGAGTGAGTTGAGTGTGCAGATCCCGACCGTCCAGGTACACGCGCCCAGCTTGGGGAATCAGAACCCGACTCAACAGCCGCAGCACCGTCGATTTGCCCGAACCATTGGGGCCGACAATGCTCAGCCATTCCCCCTGTTGCACGCTGAAGCTCACCTGTCGCACCACCGTCCGGGATCCGTAGCCCCCGCTCAAGTCCTCGACCTGCAGGATGGGCTCTCTCATCGCCCCGCCCCCTGCTGCCGCAGCAGCCAGCCGAAAAAGGGAGCCCCCATCACAGCGGTGACAATCCCCACCGGCAGCTCTATCGGGCCCAAACGGCTCAGGATGTCGGCACCGCTCAGCAGGGTCGCCCCTGCCAAGGCAGAAAGGGGCAACAGCCAGCGGTAATCGGATCCCACCCCCTGCCGCACCATGTGGGGCACCACCAAACCGACAAAGCCGATCACCCCCCCCACACTGACAGCGGTTGCCGCCAGCCAAGCCGCCACCAGACCAATCACCACCCGCGTCCGCACTAGAGGGATCCCCAAGCTCACCGCCATCTCTTCCCCCAAGCTCAGCAGGTTTAAAGCCCGCGCCTGCCCCCATCCCAATCCCAAGCCGACCAGGATATACGCCCCGGCCACCTGCACCTCTGGCCAGCCCCGCCCGCTCAAGCTGCCGATCAACCAGGTGAGAGCCACCTGCACCCGGTCATCTGCCATCAACAACAAGGTGGAGCTAATGGCCCCAAACAGGGCGCTGACGGCCACCCCCGCCAAGATCAGCCGCTCCACCGCCAGTCCCGAGGGAGTACGCGCCAACCCGTACACCAACACGGTAGTCAGCACCCCGCCCACCCAAGCGGCCAGGGGCACCCAAGCCGTCCACTCTCCCAAGGTGAGCAACCCCACCGCCGCCAGGCCCGCCCCCGCCGAAATGCCCAGCAGGTAGGGATCCGCCAGCCCATTGCCCAGCATCCCCTGCAACAGGGCCCCTGCCATCCCCAGAGCCGCCCCCAGCAACTGGGCCAAGAGCGCCCGCGGCAGCCGCAACTGCCAAACAATCGTCTGCCGAATGGGATCCCCCTGCCCCCACAGGGCTTGCCAGAGTTCTGGGAAAGTCATGGGAACGGATCCCAAAGCAATCGAGACCAAAAGTACTAGGAAAATGAAACTCAATAGCAAACAGGTCAAACCGATTGGCGAGAGCAGCCGCTTTCTTTGCCCCCAGCCTCTGCCCCCCTCAACCTCTGTATACGGACACTCGCGATCGACCAGCACCGGGAAAACCTCTCGAGCTTTGCCCAGGAAGAGAGCCTTCTGAGGCCAAGAAACCCCCTCCGCCCGCAAGGTCGGGATGGAAAACTCAGCCAAGTTGGCCAGGCCTCCCTCCCGAGCTTTATTGAAAGTCAAACTCAACAAAACGTAGTCGCTAGAATAGCAAGGCTTCTTGGATGTTGCAAGTCAGTTTCAATAGCTTGTGCCTAAATTTCTCCCTCTTGCGCTTCAGGGCTTTTGGACAAGACCGGGCAGCGCCTCTGCCCAGCCATTCAGACTTACCTCAGGGGGGATCCAACTACCCTGAGCGAGGTCATGGCAACCAACCGCGAAATGGGAATCAGGGGAGAAGGGCTGGGGAAACGTCTCAAACTTCATCTAGACCTGGATCTAGAATGGCCCAAGCTGGTCGGCCCGAGTTGGCTAGACTCCGAACCTTCAGCCCATTGCTTGCCCACGTTTTGATGCCATGACTTCTCCCGCCGAGCATACTTGGAATGCCCTGGAGGTGGATCCCACCCTCCTCACCCCCATGATGCAGCACTACGTAGAGCTGAAGCGGCAGTATCCCCACGCCATCTTGCTCTACCGCCTGGGGGATTTCTACGAGATGTTTTTCCAGGATGCGCAAGTGGTGTCGCGGGAGCTGGAGCTGGTGCTCACCGGGCGAGAGGCCGGAGCCATCGGCAGGGTACCCATGTGCGGGATCCCTTACCACGCCTTTGACCGCTATGCCGCCCAGTTGGTGGCCAAAGGCTATGCCCTGGCCGTCTGCGACCAGATGGAGCCAGCAGAGCAAGCCAAGGGCTTGGTGCGGCGGGAAGTGACGCGGGTGATCACCCCTGGCACCGTCCTCGAAGAAGAGCTGCTGCAGGCGCGGCAGAATAACTACCTGGCGGCCATTGTGCAGCTCAAAGGATCAAGGCAAGCTCCCTGCCGCTGGGGCCTGGCCTACGCGGATGTCTCCACCGGCGAGTTCTGGGTGTGTCAAAGCGAGGGGCAAGAGCCTCTGGAGCAGGAACTGGCGCGGCTGCAGCCGGCGGAGATCCTGCTGCCCACCGAGGAGGGACTGGGCCTGGGTCTACTGCGGCCCGGGGATCCCCAAGGGCCTTTGGGGCTACCCGGCCAGTACGCCTATACGCTGCGCCCAGCGGAGCCTTTCGAGTTGGCGGTGGCGCGGGAGAACCTAATGCAAACCTACGGCCTGCGCTCTCTGGAGGGATTGGGCTGCGAGGGGCTGCCCCTAGCTATTCGAGCGGCGGGGGGGCTGTTGCACTATTTGGAGGAGACGCAAAAGAACCTAGTGCAGCCCTCTCCTCAGGGGGGCCATCCGCTCCTGCGTCCCCCTCGCACCTATCAGTTGACGGATTACCTCATCTTGGATCCCCAAACCCGCCGCAACTTGGAGCTGACCCAGACCATCCGCGAGGGATCCTTTGTCGGATCCCTGCTCTGGGTGCTGGATCACAGCCGTACAGCCATGGGGGGGCGCACTTTGCGGCGCTGGCTAATGCAGCCTTTGCGGGATTCGGAGCAAATCCGCCTTCGCCAAGACACCATCCAAGAGCTTTTGGAAAACCCTTCTCTGCGGGCCCGCCTGGGATCCCTTCTGGACTCTCTGTACGACCTGGAGCGGCTGGCCAACCGCGTCGGATCGGGCACCGCCAACCCGCGCGAGCTGGTGGCCTTGGGATCCTCCTTGGGCAAACTGCCCCAGTTGGCCGAGCTGGTGGGGGAAGCCAAGACTCCCCTCTTGCAAAGCCTGCAACAGGTGGATCCCGCCCTGGTTGAGCTGGGCCAACGCATCGAGCACACCCTTCTGCCCTCCCCTCCCCCTGTGCTCACCGAGGGGGGCCTCATCCGAGCCGGCGTGGATCCCGAGCTGGACAGGCTGCGGCAGCAGGTGGAGCAAGACCGCCAGTGGGTTGCCCAGTTGGAAAAAAGCGAGCGCGACCGCACTGGGATCCCCACTCTCAAGGTGGGCTTCAACAAGGCCTTCGGCTACTACCTCAGCATCAGCCGCGCCAAGGCCCACCAAGTCCCCAAAGAGTACATCCGCAAGCAAACCCTGACCAACGAAGAGCGGTTCATTACCCCCGAGCTCAAAGAAAAAGAGGCCCGCATCCTCACAGCCCAAACCGACATCAACCAGCGGGAATACGAGCTGTTTGTGCAGTTGCGCCAAGAGGCAGGATCCCGGGCCGAAGCCATCCGCCAAGCGGCCCAGACCCTGGCTGCCGTCGATGCTCTGTTTGGCCTGGCGGAAGTGGCAGTGCAGCAGGGATACACCCGTCCCCTCCTCACAACAGACCGCCGGCTCATGATCGAGGAGGGTCGCCACCCGGTGGTGGAAAAATCCCTGCCCCAGGGCCTCTTCGTGCCCAATTCGGTGCAACTGGGATCCCCCCACGGCCCCGATTTGATCGTCCTCACCGGGCCCAACATGTCCGGCAAGTCCACTTACCTGCGGCAAATTGGGCTCATCCAAATCCTGGCCCAGATGGGCAGCTTTGTCCCCGCGCGGCGGGCAGAGTTGGGCCTCTGCGACCGCGTATTTACCCGCATTGGCGCTGTGGACGATCTGGCTACCGGCCAGTCCACCTTCATGGTGGAAATGAACGAGACCGCCAACATCCTCAACCACGCCGGCGAGCGCTCCTTGGTGCTGCTGGACGAGATTGGCCGAGGCACCGCTACCTTCGATGGCCTTTCCATTGCCTGGGCGGTGGCGGAATACCTGGCCACTCAGGTGCGCGCCCGTACGGTCTTTGCCACCCACTACCACGAGCTCAACCAACTGGAGACCTTGCTGCCCAACGTGGCCAACTTTCAGGTGGTGGTCAAGGAATTGCAAGATCGCATCATCTTCTTGCACCAGGTACAGCCTGGGGGGGCAGATCGCTCCTATGGCATCGAGGTGGGACGCATGGCTGGCCTGCCCCAGCCAGTGATCGAGCGGGCCAAACAGGTGCTGGCCCTAGTGGAAAAACACAGCCGCATCGGCCTGGGCTTGAGAAACCAAGGGAAAAGCCAACCTGCCCAGAAGAACTGCAAAAAAGAGCCCGCTCCCAATCGCAGCCCCGATTCCGCCGTTGGGGATCAACTGTCTTTGATCCCAGCACCTCTCTCTCCCGATTGGCCTTAGACTCCCCTACCCCTAATCCAGATCCCGTTCTTGCAACCCCAGGGCTGCAGCCAGCCCATCCAGCTCATCCCGATGCCCCTCCACCCACAGATGGGATCCAGGGGCCGTTCGCGTTGGTGCTGTGGGGGAACCGTGCTGTCCACAGAAGGGGAGCGGGACGGAGTCCTCGTCGGCTTCCTGCAGTTTCAGGCGGATTTGTTCCGGGCGTTGGTTGCGCTGCCGGTAGTACCAACCCGCCCAAGGAGAAGCCAGCACCACCATCCAGGGCCAAGCTCCCCACCCCGGCTCAAGGGTCTGCAGCACCAAGGCCAAACAGGCCAGTCCCGTCCCCGCCAGTCCCGTCAAAAAAAGGGCCAGCCCCACGCTAGCCTGACCCTGCCCTGCAAAGGTGGCGATCCCCTCGGCATCGGCGGACTGGAGACGATAGCCACGCCCTTCCAAGTGCTCCCGTAGAGCGGATCCCATTTCCTCCAGGCTGCGACTGCTAAAGTAGAGGCGACTCTCCACGCGATCCTTGCCCGCAGCTCGCAGAAAAAAGAATAGACCGATGGCCAATAGAGTCGTCAACGCCAAGGTTGAAACCTTTTCCCCCGTCAGCGGGGCTATGGCCAACCCAAGTGCCTGAGCAGAGCCCAGTCCGCCCAGAGGAAGGGGGTTGACCTGTTCGGGGAGTCTGGCTCCCCCACAGCTGGGTGGGATAGGTGAATGGGAACAGTTCATCGAGTAGAATCGAATAGATTGGAATAGGCAAAGCAATTTACACGCTACCTTTGAAGTTTAGACCCTCTAGGATGGATGGGTTACTTCCCCCAAGGACGATCTGCTGGGTTCACCCTGAGGGCAATACGCTTTTTCGCAGTGGCGGTGACGGTTGAACTGGGGGGATCCTACGCTGGCTCTCATGTCTCTGGGCTGAGAAATGCAATTATAATTAAGTTATGATAAGGGGCTCACGCTCTCCGTGTGACCCCTCCGCTTCTACTTCAGCCTTTCCCTATGGGGCATGGGCAGGAGGTCGGGTTGAGGAAGAGGTCAATGTATGATTTCCTCTGACTGCTGTAAGGCGTTGAGCAGGCGCGAAGTTACCGTTGGGGAACACTTAAGCTTAACTTGCTCCACATCACTGACCATTCCTCTCTCAGCCCACTGAACTGCCTACCCCTGTCGCTACATCAGCAACACCCTACATGTCTAACTACGAACCTGAACTCAACGACATTTTGTTGGATGGCCCCGCCGATCTCCTCGATGCTGCCGAAGAAGCAGAGGTGGATCTGGCCGATGGCGAGTTTCTGGAAGAGGAGCCAACCCGCCGCTCCACTGATCTGGTGCGCCTCTATTTACAGGAGATTGGTCGTGTTCCTCTTTTGGGGCGCGATGAAGAGGTGGCCCTGGCCCAAAAAGTCCAAGACTACATGAAGCTCTTGGATTTGCGCCTGCGCCTGCAGAAAGAGTTGGGACGGGATCCCACTCTTGCGGAATGGGTGGCCAAGGCCAACCAGTACCCCGAGTGGGCGCAACTGACCCCTGAAAAGCTGCAGCAGATTCAGCGGATTGGCAAGCGTGCCAAAGAACACATGATCAAGGCCAACCTGCGCCTGGTGGTGTCGGTGGCGAAAAAGTACCAAAACCGCGGCTTGGAGCTGCTGGATCTGATCCAAGAGGGTACGCTGGGCCTGGAGCGAGCGGTGGAAAAGTTTGACCCGAAAAAGGGATACCGCTTCAGCACCTACGCCTACTGGTGGATCCGGCAGGGCATTACCCGTGCCATTGCCACCCAAAGCCGTACCATTCGCCTGCCCGTCCACATCACCGAGAAGCTGAACAAGATCAAAAAAGCGCAGCGCAAGCTCTCCCAGGAAAAGGGCCGCACCCCCACCATCGAAGACATCGCCTCCGAGCTGGAGATGACCCCGCCCCAGGTGCGGGAACTGTTGGTACGGGTGCCCCGCTCGGTTTCTCTGGAAACCAAGGTGGGCAAAGACAAGGACACCGAACTGGGGGATTTGCTGGAAACTGACGACATTTCTCCAGAAGAGACCATGATGCGGGAAGCCCTGCATCGCGATCTGCAGCAGTTGCTCTCGGATCTCACCAGCCGCGAGCGGGATGTGATCCGCATGCGTTTCGGCTTGGGGGATGGGCGCACCTATTCGCTGGCGGAAATCGGTCGCGCCTTGGATCTGTCGCGAGAGCGGGTGCGGCAAATTGAGGCCAAAGCCCTGCAGAAGCTGCGTCAGCCGAAGCGACGCAACCGCGTGCGAGATTACCTGGAAGCTATCAGCTAGTTCCGGCTTGCCCACTGGCTCCCCCAGCGTCCTACCCGTTTCCGCAGTCGGGCTGCTGCCCACTCCACTTCTGGGATCCGCAGGTAGAGAGCTCCGGCGGCGAACAAGCTTAGACCTAAACCCGCGGCCAGCCCGGCCCAAATGATGGCGGTGAGCAGGGGAGACCCCACAATCTCGTAGGAGCGCAGTTGGGTCCACAGCCAATGGCTCAGTCCCCCGGCCAAGACGGTGATCCCCAGCAATGGCAGTAGGGCTTGTCCCATCTCCCGCCAAGGGATCCCTGGCAGGTGCCGGTGCAGCCGGATTCCCAAACCGATCAGCGCCACCAGATTAACCCCCGCCGTGGCCAGGGCAATGCCCGGCGCTCCAAAAGCCTGCAAAAATAGAAAGTCCAGTAGGGCATTCAGGCCAATGGCCATGCTGCTGATGCGCAGAGGCGTAGCCCCATCCTCCAGGGCATAGAAGATCCGCACCAGCACATCCCGCAGCAGGTAACCGGTCATCCCTAGACCATAGGCCATGAGCAGGGCTGCCACCTCTTGTGTCACCTCTGGCGTAAAGCGCCCCCGCTGGTAGGCCACTTGGACAATGGGCTCGGCCAACGCCACCAACAGCATCGACAGGGGCAGGGTCACAATTGCCGTAAGCATCAGCCCTTGGCGGATACGCTGGCGCAGCTCCGGCCAACGGGATCCATCCCCTGCCAACTGGGCATAGAGAGGCATCAAGGGCACCAGCACCATGTTGGAGAGGATCCCCAGCGGCGTTTGTACCAGAAGCTGGGCATATCCCAAGTTGCCGATGGTGCGATCCCCAGGTACGAAAGAGGCAAAGAACAGATCCACATAAACATTGATGTGGATCATCCCGGAGGAGATCACCGCCGGCAACATCAGCAAGCCCACCGCCCGTACCTGCGGGGATCCCCACTCAAAGCGCAGGCGCGGTCGCCCCAGCCCTAACCGCATCTGGAGCGGAACTTGGGCCAACCATTGGGCAATGGCCCCGATGAGCACGCCCCAGGCCAGCAAAGTTGGGATCCCCGTCCATCCCAGCGTGACCAGGATCCCGATCACCGCCAAGCTGGAGATCAGCGGGCTAAGGGCAGGCAAGGCGTAGTGTTCGGCAGCATTCAGCGCTCCAAAGCCGATGCCAATCCACCCCGAGAGCAAGGCCAAAGGGGCCATGATCCGCAGTTGCGCAGCGGCCAGAGCATGGACTTCGGGGCTGGCTCCCGGCGCATTCAGGCGCACCACCCAGTCCGCTCCCCACCAAAGGCCCAAGCTGACCAGCAGGAGCAGGCAGCCTACCAAGGTGGAAATGGATTCCAGCCAGGCAGCCGCATCCTCCCTGTCCCGATCCCGCTGCTTTTTGAGGACACTGACGATGGCGCTGTGAAAAGGGCCGTTGATCCCTCCCAGCAGAATCAACAGAAAACCG
>NZ_JANSIO010000030.1:0-2561 GCF_047462195.1 Synechococcus sp. R3-13
TTCAAGCCCATCAACATTGCCATTGGGTTGGATGCTGGAGCCTTTACAGCAGATGAACGGGTCTATGACGAGGGTCGGATTCTCATCGGTCAGTGGCCCATTCAAAATTACGACTACCACCAGCGAGGGGCCCATGGCTGGATGAGCGTCACGGATATCCTGCGGCAATCCAGCAATGTGGGCATGGTACATCTAATGCGCAAGCTGGATCCCCGCCAGTACTACAACGCCCTGCTGCGGCTGGGGTTCAACGAGCGCAGTGGCGTGGATTTGCCCTTTGAGCCGGCCAGCCGTTTGAAACCGCTGCGACAGTTTGTTACGGTGCCGGTGGAGCGGGCCACTGTCGCTTTCGGCCAGGGGCTGGCCCTCACTCCTCTACAGTTGGCTGCCATGCATTGCATCATTGCCAACGGCGGACTGAAAGTGCAGCCCCATGTGGTGCGAGGCTTGGTGGAGAAGGATACGGATACTTTGGTTTGGGGATCCCCGCAGCCGCAGCCGGTGCGGGTACTATCCGAGCAAGCCACGCTGGCAGTGCGTATCCAAATGCGGGATGTGGTGGACTTTGGCACGGGGCAATCGGCCAAGATCGAGGGGTATGAGATCGCTGGCAAAACCGGCACTGCCCAGAAAGCCGGGCCACGGGGGGGCTATTTGCCCGGCAAGCGCATCACCAGTTTTGTAGGCTATTTCCCGGCCATTCGCCCCAATTACGTGATCTTGGCGGTGATCGACGAGCCCCAGGGGGAAGATGCCTTCGGCTCGACGACGGCTGCTCCCGTTGTTCGCTCGGTGATCCAGGAGATCATCGCCCTAGAGGGGATCCGCCCTAACTCTACTTAGCGCAGCCATAGGAACAAGGGGCGAAGGTGGATGCCAAAGGGGGCCCAGACAGTGAGGAAATGAGCGAAATGCCCATACCTCCGGATTGGCTCTTCCTGGAAAAAGCCATACTCAAGACTGGCCACCCACAGAGTCCGACTTAACCTCTGCACTCCTCCAGCTCAGCTTGGAGTTGAGGTAGAAGTTCCAGAATACAACAATACCGATGGCAATTAAGTTGGCCAACAAATAATGAATGCCCAAGCGCTCGCTCAGCAAGATCACCAGTGAAGCGTTGAGAACCAAGCCAATTAAGCAGATAACGTTAAACTTCGCCAACCGCTTCAGGCGATTCCAGGGCCCCGGCTGCAAGCGGGTCACATGGCGAAAAGTCCACAGGTCGTTCCAGAGGAAGTTATTGAGAATGGCCACCTCCGAAGCAACCAGCTTACTGGTTATGAGATCCCATCCTAAGTTGGCGGGATCGTGCAAAACATAGAGCAAAGCCATGTCCACCAAGGTGCCGGATAGGCCAACCGTGCTGAAGCGCAAAAAGGATCCCACCTGCCCTAGCGAAAAGCGCAGCACCATCAGGTGGTGGAGGTATTGGAGACAAGTTTGCAGTTGGATTTTGCTCTCCCCGTTTTGGCGCTCCTGAAAGATGTAGCCGACTTCAGCAATGGTTTTCACCCGGCCCCGCGCCAGCACCTCGATCAGCAGCTTGTAACCCTTGGGGTTGAGCGGGATTCCGGCAATGGCTTGGCGTCTGACCAGAAACAGTCCGCTCAACGGATCGGAAACACGGCTGAAAACTCCCGGCAGCAGAACCAGCCCAATCCATTGGGCCCCGCGGGAGACAATGCGCCGGCCCAGGCTCCAGTGGCTCACCCCTCCCGATGGTGCATAGCGGCTGCCCACCACCAAATCTGCCCCTTTCTGGATGAGCGGCCACAATTTGAGGACAATCTCCGGCGGATGCTGCAAATCCCCATCCATAACCCCCAACACCTCGCCGCGGGCAGCTTGCCATCCCCGCAGCACGGCAGTGGCCAGGCCTCGTTCGTGGTGGCGACAAATGACTTGCAGTTGAGGGAATTCTTTTTGCAATCCTTGGGCCACTTTGGCAGTGTAATCGGGGCTATTGTCATCCACCACAATCAACTCATAGCTTCCAGGCAGAATCGTGTCTAGGTGGGCACACAACTGCCGGATCAGGCTGCAGATACTGGAGGCTTCGTTGTAGGTGGGAATGACCAGCGAAAGTTGCACAGGGCTGGGGCAAGACAAAGGCGGGATCTGAAGAGGGACTACAGGGGGATGGGTGGATGAAGCAGGAGCTACATAAGGCATAAAGACTCAGTCCCGCTGACGCGAACAGCAGGCCATCCAAAAACAATGAAACAAAGACTCTCAGCCCAGGGCTGCAGATCCCAGGACTGCCTTGGTTCACATTGGATCCACAGAACGATCCCCTATCGTACTGATCGATGAGCCGCAGGGCTAGACCTTTCTCTACCTACTTAGCTTCTGAGGACTCCGTCTCACTGACGCGAACGGGAGAGGTCACCTGGCTAAGGGGATCCCGTAGAGGGGCTCATCAACACCGGGATCTGGGCCTGAGCAGAGGCAGTCTCAGGCAGCGAGGGGGCAGGGGTGAAACTGGGGTAGGGGATGCGCTCGTGGTTGGATTCCCGCCAGACCTCCACGAAAGCGTCTGCCACCACCTCCAAATCCTCCAG
>NZ_JANSIO010000031.1:0-4315 GCF_047462195.1 Synechococcus sp. R3-13
GGAGACCCCGACCATGCCACAAGAGCGGATCCCGTTGGAAGAAATGACCATCCGGCAGTTGCGGGAAGAAGCTGCCCGCTATCAGATCCCCAAGTACAGCCGCATGACCAAAGACCAGCTGATTGAGGCCATTCGAGAGGCCCAAGTCAAAGCTGGCCGCCCTGTCGATGCCATGCCGGAGCCCAAGGGGCAAGAATCGGTCACCCAAACGAAGTTTAGGGGTCAAGAGGTTGCCGGCAAGACGGATCTGGCCGATGTGGACAAAGGGCTGGGCGATTTGCCGGGCGGTTACGGGGAAAGCCGCATCGTTTTGCTGCCGCGGGATCCCCAGTGGGCCTACGCCTATTGGGATGTGCCCAACGAGGCCAAGGAGAGCAAGCGCCGCGAGGGCGGCCAACAGTTGGCGCTGCGCCTCTACGATGTGACGGATATCGATTTCAGCTACCAGCCGGCCCACAGCATGCAGGAGTACCCCTGTGACGAGTTGGCGCGGGAGTGGTATTTGCCGATCCCGGTGAGCGATCGTTCCTACATTGTGGAGATCGGCTACCGGACGGCAGATGGCCGCTGGCTGATGTTGGCCCGCTCGGCGGCGGTGATGGTGCCGCCGGTCTATCCTTCCGACTGGTTTGAAGAGCATTTCCTGACGGTGCCCTTCGATATGGCCCTGCAGGGCCGCACCCTCTACCAGCTCAGCGAGCCTTACAAGCGCAGTGCCACCGGCATGGGTGTGGTGGCCTACAAGGGCGATGAGCCGCAGCAAGGGGCCATGGTCGATCCCTTCCTGGAAATGGTGGGTGGCTTTGAGGCGATGCGGGTGGCGGGATCCCTGTTTGGCAGCCACCAGATGGGCAGCCGCCAATTGGTGCCCGAGCAGGCCATCAGCTCGTTTATCATCCCCTCGGGTGTGGGCATGATGGGGATGGCCATGGCGGAGGTGCCCGCTGCTCCCTGGATGGCTTCGGGATCCGGCTTGGGCCTGTTCTCGGGGGCTTCCGAAGTGCTGCCGCAGCGCTCTCGCAAGTTCTGGCTGGTGGCCGATGCCGAGCTGATTGTCTATGGGGCCACAGAGCCGGATGCCACCGTTACCATTGGCGGGCGCAAGATCCAGCTCAACCCCGATGGCACCTTCCGCTTCCACATGGCTTTCCCAGACGGCAACATCGACTTCCCCATCTTTGCGGTGGCTGCCGATGGCGAGCAAAACCGGGAGATCCACATGACCTTCGACCGCCGCACCCTCTCCCGCCGCACCAACACCAAAGAAGAGGCCATCGAAGAGTTGTTGCCCTGAAGGATCCAACCTTTCCCTTCTCGCCCCCTGGAGCTGGCCGGGGGGCTTTCTTTCCTGGGCTGGAGAGCTTGACTCCAGCCATCGAAACAGGGGATCCCAGCCCTAGGAGAGGTCGATCACCCGGATCAGTTGTTTCAGCTTCTCCATCACCCGTCCAGAGCGAAGCAGGTCTTCCGCCTGTTGGATCCCTTCTGGCAAGGATGGGGCGTGGCCGAGGAGCCACAGATAGCTGCCCCCATTCCAGAGAGCGGCTGGGGTGAGTTCACAGGGATCCCCGCTGAGCACCTGCTGCATCTGTTGGAGCAGCTCTTTCTCGCCGGAGAGGGGAATCTCCGGGCCTGCCAAGTGACAATCGCGAGCCTTCAAGAGCAGCCGTTTCCCGCCCTGGTTGAGAATGGCCGCTCGCTCCCGTGGCAGGTCGCAACTGCCTTCCAGACCTTTGACGGTGGTGAATTGCCGGATCTCCCGCAGGGCAAACAGCTCCAGCATCGTGGCCTCGGTGGGAGGATGCACATAGCCGGCCACCAGGTGAAAGGGTCCTTGGTAGGGCGTCCAGACCAGTTCCAAGGTGGCCAAGGGGGGGCGCTTGCCGATTTGATCCCGGTAGTCCATCAGAGCCTGAGCCTGGGGAAAACAGGTGGGCAAATACAAAAATCCCAGCCCGGTTTGTTCCAGCAGTTGCCCCACCCGCTCCAGGGATAGCCCCCGCCAATCCACCCCCAAGCTCCGCCACACCGTTTCCAAAGGCAGCCCATACTTGGTGGGACAGAAGCCAGAGCCATGCAGCAAAACGGCTGACCCTGCCGCTGCCAGCAGCAAAGCCACCAGCACCCCCAGCGGTGCCGTCCGCGAGCGGCCATCGTAGGGATGGCCAAAGATGATCAAGGGATGAGGCAGATCCTGCCGGGGCAGAAGAGGGCCGTCTTCTGCGTAGGCATCCAACATACCGGCCAGCTCCTCGGCAGTGGGGCGCTTGATGCGGTGGGCAATTAAAAAAGCCCCGATCTGGGCGGGAGTGGCCTCCCCCCGCAGGAGCATTCGAGCAGCGCTGGCGGCCTCTGCCCGGCTGAGATCCTGGTGGGTGTGGGTGCCGCTGCCGATTTTTTTCAACAGCTCGCGAAACTCTTGGCTCATGGCATCGGCGGTCGGGAGCGCTGGGCTACTCAGGATAGGGGGAGATAAGGGCGGAACACTTGAAACTACCGATATGGGTATTTGACCAGAAATTTCTACAAAAGGTCTCTACAAAACCGACAACAGCCCAGCAGAGGGCCAATGGGGATCTGCGCCGGAAGCAGGCTCAGCATTACCAGACTGCCTAATCAGCTGGGCGGCCAACTGCAAAAACCGGCGAATGGGAGGGATCCGATAGCGATCGCTGGTGGTAACCATAACCACCTGTCGTCTCAAGAGAGGGGGCTCGGTGGGTCGCACCTGCAAATCCGGATCGGCGCAGCAGTCCACCAGGGCCGACTCCGGCAGGAGGGCAATCAACTGCCCCTGTCGCACCACCCCCCGAAAGGCATCCAAGGTGTTCAGTTCCAGGGCTGCTTTGAGGGGAAGCCCCTGCCGGGCCAGATGGGATCCCACCAAGGAGCGCATGGCATAGCCATCTTTGAACACAGCCTGGGGATACTCCGCCAGCACCTTCCAGGGGATCCGCTCGTAGCGGCTGAGGGGATGGGTGGCGGGCATCAACACTTGAATCGGCTCCGAGTACAGTGGCTCCACCACCAGCTCTGCCCCCCGGGTCATCAGGGGATTCTCCATCACCAGGGCCACATCCACCAGCCCATCCCTGAGCACCTTCAAGGCGCGGTCGCTGCCCAGAGCGGTAACCCGCAACTGCACCTCTGGGTACTCCCGGCAAAACTGTTGCAGCACCGGCGGCAGTTGATGGGCGATCAGAGAATGGATCCCGGCAATGCAGAGCTCGGTTTGCTGGCCCTGCAGCCATTCTCGAATGCTTTCCTGAGCCCGCTGCCATTCCTGACAGATGCGACGGGCATGGGGCAAAAGCCGTTCCCCGGCCACAGTTAGGGCCACCGGGCTTTTGCGATGCAACAGCGGAGCGCCCACCGCTTCCTCCAGGGCCTGGATCTGGCGGCTAATAGCCGATTGGGTCAGACCGCTGAGGCGAGCAGCGGCCAAAAAGCTGCCCGTTTCCACCACGTTCAAAAAAGCTTGCAACAACTCCAGCCGCACTCGGGATCCCTTGATGATGTAGCCTGCCGTGGTGGCATCCTAGCTGGGGAAGCGGTAGGCTTTTGTAAACACCGTTACAAGTTGTTTGTTGGACTGGGGATCCCCAAGCCGGGAGGAGAGGAGGCAGATGGGCTGGGATCCGACCTTGCTGGAGGGGCTGCTCAACTCCGCCATTCCCCACCTTTTCCCCGCTGCCCAGGTGGTCATCCGCCACAAGGGAAGGTGTATCTACTCAAGGGCGGCAGGTTATCTCGACCCTGAGACCCGGCGCCAACCGACAACCTCGGCCACCCGTTTTGACCTGGCCTCGCTGACCAAGCTCTACACCGCCACCGCCTGCATGGCCCTGGTGGAAGCCGGAGCGTTGCTGTTGGATCAACCGGTGAGTCTCCTGTTGCCGGAGTTTCAGGGATCCCGCCCCATTGCCCCCTATGAAGATCCTCTGCAGCCGGGGAAATGGATTGCTGTGGAACCGGAATCCTTAGGCCAGCTTGTTGCAACAGAACAGGTGACGGTGCGGCAGTTGCTGGCCCACACCGCCGGTTTGCCCGCCTGGCGACCCCTGTTTCGACAGCCCGATGCCGAATCGGCCCGGCACATGGCCCTGCACACCTTTTTGGCCTACAGGCCGGGATCCCGCACAGTCTACAGCGATCTTGGATTGATCCTGCTGGGGCTGGCTTTGGAACGTCTGAGCGGAACCCCTCTGGATCAGATCTTGCATGCCCGGATCTTGCGGCCTCTGGGCCTGAGCCAAACTCAGTTTTATCCAGGGGATCCTTTCGACCCACCCCCTGTCTCTGGCTCTTGTGCCCC
>NZ_JANSIO010000032.1:0-6951 GCF_047462195.1 Synechococcus sp. R3-13
CTGCGGTGCGTGGCTGATGGCCTGACCTGACGGCTTGACAAAAGCAGACGATCCCCTGGCGAATGCTGGGGGATTTTCTTGTTGTTTCCCTGGCGGCAACAGTGAAGTTGCATCCATAGCCGTTTCAGTTTAGGGCGAGATGCCTGGGCTGCCAAGAAAGGCCCCACGATCAGGTGCATTCAAGGCCTTAGGTGTGGGTAGAGCAGGCAGGGTACACCGGCCAGGTAGTGGGGTTGGATGTGGGTCTGGCCAGCTTCTACACCGACAGCAATGGGCAAGTGGTGTCACATCCCCTCGCGACAGCGGGACGGAGTCCTTGGTTTCCGCTCAAACTAGGACACTGCACCCGCACCCAAAACGTTGAATTCATAGAGCCAGAAGGCTTCTCTCAATGGCCTGGGCGTCTCACCCTAACCTGAAGCGACTATAACTCAATTATCCAGACTCCATTATTTAGGCAGACATACCCCAGTTGCTTGAGGATTTGCAACTACTAAAATGTAGTTGCCCCAATCCTGATCCCCGCCAGAATTGACCGCGTTCCCCTATCCTACACATAACGGCTAATGTCTTCCCCCCGTTCTGCCAGAAACGACAAAGCCCGGAAGCGCAGCCCTGCCACCTGGTCGTAGAGGGGGTTAAGTTTGCACATGGGCGGAATATGCATCACCTTATGGCCAAACAGCACCACATCTCGCTCAAAGGGGCAGCGGGCCGGGATCCACTGGCAAAGGAAATGGGCCAAGCGGGGATCGCGGATGCTGAAGTTATCGATAGCCGATTGGATGGGTCGCAATGGAGCCTGCAACCAGTCGCGCAGGTGAGTTGTAGGTTTGAAGTGCACGGAAGTCATGGAACCGGTCAGCTCCTGAGGAGCTCTGCGAGCACGTTGCCAAGAAATCGTTGTGGAACCCATAAGCTTTCACCTCACACCTTTACCTTTGAAGAAGGAGCAACCTTTGATCGATTACGGCGCATGAAATCGTCAATAATCGACAATTCTTATGCTTTGTGTCGAGTTTGTATTGAGGGAAACATCAGCCATTTCTCTTCCCTCTGTTAGTCTGCCTTCCTCAACAGAAAGCTTGCTTCTGTAAACAAGAATCTCTGCTCAATGTTGTAGAGCTACATGTTTTGTCTCCAAAAGTTAACATGTAACGAAAACTACAAAAACTCCTCTGCTCTTGTCCACCAGCCGATTCCCTGTCAGGATCCCTGAAGTTCCTCAGCTTGAACTTTAGGGCCAGATGGGTATCCATCGCTCCTATTTCTAGGATGGAACAAGCCCTTTGGGCGGAGTAGAGGGATCCCCGTAATTGCAGTTGCCTTGTCGTGGTTGTTTTTCTTTTGATCGAGTTTGGCTTGGGAGCGTCTCGGTTGGGAGTTAAGGACAATAACGGTCAAGGGATCCCGGCTGCTGAGCGTTCTACAATGCCAGGAGAGATTCCCAGCGGGTGCGCATCCGGCGGTGGGTTGGGATCCTTGATTTTGTCTCTGGCTTTCTTGAGAGGCTGCCCATGAAATTGGCCTATTGGATGTACGCTGGCCCTGCCCATATCGGCACGCTGCGGGTGGCCAGCTCCTTCAAAAACGTTCACAGCATCATGCACGCTCCTCTGGGAGACGACTATTTCAACGTGATGCGTTCCATGTTGGAGCGAGAGCGGGATTTTACTCCGGTAACCACCAGCGTCGTTGACCGGCAGGTGTTGGCGCGGGGATCCGACGAAAAGGTGATTCGCAACATCGTCCGCAAAGACGGCGAGGAGCAGCCGGATCTGATCGTCGTCACCCCCACCTGCACCTCTAGCATTTTGCAGGAAGATCTGCATCACTTTGTCCGGCAGGCCCAGTTGGCCAGTCGCTGCGATGTGGTGCTGGCAGATGTCAACCACTATCGGGTTAACGAATTGCAGGCAGCGGATCGCACCCTGCAGCAGATTGTGGAGTTCTACATCACCAAAGCTCGCAAAAGCGGGGAGTTAGACGGCCTGCCCCAAAAGACGGAGCGGCCTTCCTGTAACATCCTTGGCATTTCCACCCTAGGGTTTCACAATGCCCATGATCTGCGGGAGCTGAAGGTGCTGCTGCGGGATCTGGGGATCCAGCTCAACCTGGTGATCCCGCAAGGGGCCAGTGTCCACGATCTCAAACACCTGGGGCGGGCTTGGTTTAATGTGGTGCCCTACCGGGAGCTGGGGCTGATGACAGCTCGCTATCTGCAGCAGGAATTCGGCATGCCTTACATTGAGATCACCCCGATGGGGGTGGTGGAAACGGCCCGCTTCATCCGCCAGATCCAGAAGATCCTGAATGAGCAAGGGATCCCTGTCGATTACGAAGCCTACATCCAGGAGCAAACGCTGCACATTTCCCAAGCGGCCTGGTTTTCCCGCTCCATCGACTGCCAAAACCTAACCGGCAAAAAAGCGGTGGTCTTCGGGGATTCCACCCACGCGGCGGCCATCACCAAAATCCTGGCCCGCGAGATGGGGATCCACGTGGTGTGGGCGGGCAGCTATTGCACCTACGATGGGGAGTGGTTCCAGGCAGAGGTGGGAGGGTATTGCGATCAGATCTTGATGACGGAGGATCACACCCGCGTGGCGGACGCCATTGCCCAGGCGGAACCTGCCGCGATTTTCGGCACCCAGATGGAGCGGCATGTGGGCAAACGGCTGCGGATCCCTTGTGGGGTCATCTCGGCCCCCATCCACGTGCAGGATTTTCCTATCGGCTACCGGCCCTTTTTGGGCTACGAGGGCGCCAACCAAATTGTGGACTTGATCTACAACTCCTTTACCCTGGGCATGGAAGATCACCTGTTGGAGATCTTCGGTGGCCACGACACCAAAGAGGCAATCCACAAGAGCCTGAGCGCCGATTCCGACCTCATCTGGACGCGGGAAGCCCAGGCGGAGCTGAACAAGGTGCCCGGCTTTGTGCGCGGCAAGGTTAAACGCAACACCGAAAAATTTGCCCGCGAACGAGGCTTGACCGAGATCAGTGTGGAGGTCATGTACGCCGCCAAAGAAGCTTTTGGAGCTTGAAGGGATCCCGTTGACAACCTTTACCCTGGGTGGGACCTTCCATCTGACGTTTGCCTATGCGTCTCCTGGTTACCGGCGGGGCGGGCTACATCGGCAGCCACACCTGCAAAGCTCTGGCGGCCTCTGGCCATCTGCCCATCACTTACGACAACTTGGTTTACGGGCACCCCTGGGCAGTTCGCTGGGGGCCGTTGGAGATTGGGGATCTCGCCGACCGCCAGCGGCTTGATCAAGTCATCCAACACTATCGCCCAGAAGGGGTGATTCACTTTGCTGCCTATGCCTATGTGGGCGAGTCGGTGAAGGATCCCGGCAAATACTACCGCAACAATGTGGCCGGATCCCTGAACTTGCTGGAGGCCATGCGAGATCACGGGATCCCTTACATAGTGTTCTCCAGCACCTGTGCCACTTATGGGGTGCCAGAGCGGATTCCCATTCCCGAAAGTCATCCGCAACGTCCCATCAACCCCTACGGCCAGAGCAAGCTAATGGTGGAGCAGATCTTGCAAGATTTCCAGGTTGCCCACGGGATCCGATCCATTAGCCTGCGCTACTTCAATGCCGCCGGAGCCGATCCCGATGGCGAAATTGGGGAGGCCCACGACCCGGAAACCCACCTGATCCCCTTGGTGTTGGAGGCCGCCGGCGGCCAACGTCCTCACATCACGGTTTTTGGAGATGACTACGATACCCCCGATGGCACCTGTATCCGCGACTACATTCACGTCACCGACCTGGCTCAAGCCCACGTGTTGGCGGTAGAAGCGCTGGCCTCTGGCCGACCCGTACCAGCAGCCTACAACCTGGGCAATGGCCAAGGCTTTTCCGTCAAAGAGGTCATTGCCACCGCAGCAGCCGTGACCGGAAAGCGGATCCCGGTGCAAATGGGAGCACGTCGACCTGGGGATCCCCCGCGCTTGGTGGGCGATGCCGGTGCCATCTTTCGGGATCTCAACTGGAAACCTCTCTACACCGACCTGGCCGAGATCATTCAAACTGCCTGGCGCTGGCACCAGAAGCGGCCCTATTTCGGCAAATCTAGGCCCCCGTTGAGCTAGGAGCGTCTAACTTGGCGGGCGATAGGATAGGGAGAAACCGCCCGGCTAACAACTTCCCCGCCCCGCATGGACGACAAGATCACACCCGATACCCTCGCGGTTGTCATGACCACGGTGGGATCCGAAACCGAGGCCCATCGCTTGGCCCATACCTTGGTGGCCGAACGTTATGTGGCCTGTGCCCAGGTCTTGCCCGGGATCACGTCCTACTATCGTTGGCAGGGATCCCTGCAGACCGATGCCGAGTTCCTCATCCTGCTCAAATTGCCCGCAACTGCCTACCCCCGCCTGGAACAACGGCTGCGAGAGCTGCACCCCTACGCTGAGCCCGAGATCCTGGCTCTGGCAGCCACTCAAGTGAGCACAACCTATTTGGCTTGGGCCCGAGACCAGGTAGGGTGAGGAATAGCACGAGGTTGGCCATGATCGCCCTCTACCCCGGCAGCTTTGACCCCATTACCCTTGGACATCTCGATGTTATCGAGCGGGCCAGCCGTCTTTTTTCCAAGGTAATCGTCGCCGTCTTGAAAAACCCCAACAAAACCCCTCTGTTCAGCCCAGAGCAGCGGCAAGCCCAGATTAGCCTGTCCACAGCCCATCTCAAAAATGTTGAAGTTGATACGTTTTCAGGTCTGACGGTGGCCTACGCCCGCCAACGGGGGGCAAAGGTGATCGTGCGCGGCTTGCGAGTTTTGTCGGACTTCGATGTGGAGCTGCAAATGGCCCACACCAACAAGCTGCTGGCTCCCGAACTGGAAACCTTGTTCCTTGCCACCGCCAGCGAGCACAGTTTTGTCAGCAGCAGCCTGGTGAAGGAGGTCGCCAAGCTGGGCGGCCCCATCGATCATCTGGTGCCCGCTCCGGTGATTCGAGATTTGCGGGAGCGCTTTCCCCCGGCCTGAGGGCTCAGGGATCCCCTCTCCTTCCCCAATCAAAATTCAAAGGGCTGCATCCCTGCCGTCACCGGATCAAACCCCACCGGGAAGCAGGTGCTGTGATTGTAGAGGGATCCCCTCAAATTGGCCCCTTCCAAGCAGGCTCCCTCAAGGTCGGCATAGCGCAGGTCGGCACAGCGCAGATCAGCCTTCGCCAGATTGCTGCCCCGCAGGTTGGCGTAGCGCAGGTTGGCCCCATGCAAATCGGATCCCTCGAGATTGGCCCCTCGCAGATCGACCCCCCTCAAAAAGGCATACTCCAAGCAGGACTGGGGAAAATGGCGCTCTCCCCGCTGGTAGCGGCTGAGCAACTCTGAGGCCCCTTGTAGAGCACACTGGGCAATGGTTTGAGTCATGGTACTGCTCCCAAATCAGACTGGATGCCTTATTTCTATCCTCATCCCTATCATCGGGTTGGCCGGGTTTTGATCATCCCTGCTTAACAAATGATTTCAGTTTTTGAGTGGATCGTTGCCCCCAAGTCTTTTTGATTGAAAAGATCTATCCTCAGAGATATCGAAGGCTTTCCCAATCGGCAGCTTGTGCAGCAATGTTTCTTAATCCTTTTTGTGAAGGATGCTTAACGGCTGGGCTTGATCGCCAACCCCAAACCCCACCGGGAGCGCAAGCTGACCTGATCTTGCTGGGCTGTATGGATCCCTCAATTTCTTCTTTTTCAGCACTCCCCCAACCAGAAGGTGTTTCTCCAGAGCTGATTGAACCAAGATAATTGGGATAATGATCGACTGGATCACATCCGTAGTTTGCGATTGAGTAGGGATTCTCTGCAAGCGATATAGACCCTTATCTCTGTTCAGGATGTTCACCTTTCTTTAACTAGAGCTCTATGCCCAAACGTAAGCGAATCGGGATCCTCACCAGCGGCGGCGATTGTGGCGGCCTCAACGCTGTGATTCGAGCAGTGGTGCGGCGGGCCCGCGACTACGATATGGAAGTTTATGGCATCAAAGATGCGACGGCAGGACTGATGGCTCGACCGGTGGAGGCGGAGCTGCTGGATGTGAAGCGGGTTTCCGGCATTTTGCGCTACGGCGGCACCATCTTGGGTACCGTGAACAAAGGCAACCCCTTCGCCTACCCTATGCCCGATGGCAGCTTGGTGGATCGCTCGGCAGAGGTGATCACCGGCTACCACCGGCTTGGGTTGGATGCGCTGATCGGGGTGGGGGGGGATGGCAGCTTGGCCATTCTCCGGCAACTGGCCCTGCAGGGGGATTGGAACTTTGTCGGGATCCCCAAGACCATCGACAACGATGTCGGTGCCACCGAGTATTCGGTGGGGTTCAACACAGCTCTGAGCGTGGCTGTGGAAGCCCTAGATCAGCTCACCTACACGGCCATCAGCCACAGCCGAGTCATGGTCATGGAGGTGATGGGGCGGGATGCTGGCCACATTGCCATCAGCGCCGGCATTGCCGGGGGGGCGCATGTGATTTTGATCCCGGAAATTCCCTACAAGCTGGAGAATGTCTGCAAAAGAATCCGCGACCGCAAAGAGCGAGGCAATAACTTCAGCATTGTGGTGGTGGCAGAGGCGGTTCGCACCGAGTCGGGGGAGCCGGTGACCCACACCAACAGCCTGGGGCAGTCTCTCTACGGCGGCATTGGCCATTACATCGGCAATGAGATCGCCCTGCGCACCGGCATCGAAACCCGGGTTATGGTTTTGGGCCACCTGCAGCGGGGAGGTACGCCTTCTCCTCTGGATCGCCTGCTGGGAGCAGCCTTTGGGGTGGCTGCTGTGGACTTGATCGCCCAAGGCAAATACGACCGCATGGTGGCCTGGCAAAATCGGCGGGTGGTGGATGTGCCCCTGGCAGAGGCCATCTCCCAGTATCGGCGGGTGGAGGTGGACGGGGCTTTGATCGCCACAGCCATTGGGCT
>NZ_JANSIO010000033.1:0-9982 GCF_047462195.1 Synechococcus sp. R3-13
GGTCGGAGTCGGGTAGTTTACGAAGCAGCCGTTGACGTCCGCGGTGCGGAGCCCAATCCCTGGAGCTCCAGGATCTGCTGATAGGTGTTGCTGCGGAACCAACGCTCGATTTCTCTGGCCCGCAGCACCGGCAGCGGATGGGTGCGCCCCACCGTTTGCATCTGCTTCAGCTCCATCTGCCACAGATCCCCGTCCAGCTCGTCGTAAGTACGGGCCTGCTCCAAAAAGGCGTCCACGTTCAGCTTGGAGGCTAATTGCGGGGATCCCCCACACAATTTCATCAACACCGAGATCACCGTCTTGGCATCTTGGGCTACCAACAGCGCCGCCCGGTCACAGGTAAACTCGGCACACCGCAGCCAGTGCATCAGTTGATCCTGCAACGCCTGATAAAACAACCCCCCGAAGGGGAGCAAGCTGGTGGAGAGCATGAGAATGTTGGCCATCGTCAAGTAGACCCCGTGATTGCACTTCAAGTGGCCCAATTCATGGGCGATCACGGCCTGAATTTCCGGCGGCTCCAACAGATCCAGCAGAGAGCTGTGCAAGACAATGAAGGGCTTTTTCCCCTGCATGGCAAAGGTGTAAGCATTGGGCGTGGGGTTCTGCCGCACGTAGAGCTGGGGCACCTCCAGATCCAAGATGCGACAGGCCTGCACCAAAAGCTGATGAATTTCCGGCAACTGATGCTCGTTAATTTGGATACTAGAAGCAATGTTGTCCAGATAAAATATCTGTCCTGCCGTTGAGCCAAGCCAATTTTGAATCAGCAGGCCCAGCCCCGGCACTTGCTGCAGAGAGCGGGTGGCTTGCAGATCCACGGGATGACGAAATTGGTCGGCCCGCAGGCCCAACAGAATGCGAGGTTCTCGTTGAATGGACGACATAGACAATAGACAACAGAGGGAGAAAGGACTTCGGTTACAACTCGTAGGGCACAAACTGGCGGTGGCGATTCAACAAAAATAGCCGCTCCGGCGGCGGATCCGGCAGGGTCGGCTTGTCAGTAAGATCAAACGGGTTTTCTCCAGAGGGGATCTCCCAATAGACCACATGATCTTGAATGCGAGTGCCATCGGTAACAAAGCGCCCAGTATCGGCGGCAGCACGCTCAGCGCGGCGATAGAGTCGCCCTTGCCAGGTCAAGTGCGGGGGCAGCCCCAATCCCAAAAACAGTTGCTGCCGACTGGATTCCTGGTTGAACACCGTTTGCAGGCGATCCGCCCAGATCCTTGCCAGATCTGCCGGTTGGGGAGCAGCATGAGCCTCTGCATCGGCTGGAGTTACCTCCAACAGCAGTTGCTGGTTCAAAAGAATCCGAGCGGCTTGAGCTGGGGGATCCCCGCTGCCGGTCGTCGAGGGATTGGGACTGGGGATATCCAGACTGACCTGCACCTGAGGGCTGCTGGCCTGTAGCAAAATCTCTTCCAACCGTTGCTTCAGCAGACGGAGGCGAGCGGGGGCATCGGGGGTGCGCAGGGTCAAAACCAGCTCACTCCCCACCCGAAACTCGCTTTCTGCCCAGGTTGCCTCACTCCGCCAACTCCCCATCAGCCCACCCACGAGCAGGATCCCTGCCCACCTCGCCATCCTTGCCGGCCCCCTTACCGGGGGTGAAGCGCTCCTCTGTGGCCTTGACAAGTTCACTAACCTCGCCTCTCCCCTGCAGGACTCCTTGATCTTAGCCGCTACCCTAGATACATCTGTTCTCTTGACCCTATGCCGTTGGCAAGCTCGGCTTCTTTGTCATTGTTCTAAGGTCATCATGCGGATCCCGACTTCCACCTATCGCATTCAGTTTCATGCTGGGTTTGACTTCGACGCAGCACGACAGATTGTTCCCTACCTGAAGTTGCTGGGCATCAGTGACTTGTATGCCTCTCCCATCTTCCAAGCCCGCAAAGGCAGCACCCACGGCTACGACGTGGTGGATCCCAGGCAGATTAACCAGGAACTGGGGGGAAGCGAAAAGTTTGAGCTCTTGTGGGAAGCCCTCAATCAGCAGGGAATAGGCTGGATCCAGGACATTGTGCCCAATCACATGGCCTACGATGGCCAGAACCAGATGCTCATGGATGTTCTGGAGAGTGGCCCCAACTCAGATTTTGTTGACTACTTTGATGTGAATTGGAATCACTCTTACCTGGGGATCAAAGGCAGAATCTTAGCCCCTTTCTTGGGAGATTTCTATGACAAATGTTTGGAGTCGGGTCAAATCCAGCTTCGTTATGATGCCGATGGCCTAAGTATTAACTACTACAACTTGAGGTTCCCCCTCAATATTGACACCTATGCCGATGTTTTTACCTACAACCTGAGCAAGCTGCGGCGAAAATTGGGACGCAGCCATCCCGACTACGTCAAGTTACTCGGGATTCTCTTCAGCCTGAAATTCATTCCCAGCAAGGAAGATCTCCTAGAGCGCACCGATCAAATTAGCTTTGCCAAGCATTCTTTGTGGGAACTCTACACGTCTAGCCAACCTATCCAGAGCTTTTTTGACGAGAACATTGCCATTTTTAACGGCAAGCCAGGGGATCCGTCAAGCTTTGACCTGCTGGATAGTCTTCTGGCGCGGCAACATTTCCGCCTTTCCTTCTGGAAGGTGGGTGCTGAGGAGATCAATTATCGTCGTTTCTTTACCATTAACGAGCTGATCTCGCTGCGGGTAGAAGATCGCGAAGTGTTTCGCAAAACCCATCAGCTTATCTTTAAGCTTGCAGAACAGGGGCGTTTTAGTGGTTTGCGCATCGATCATATCGATGGGTTGTTCAATCCCGAAGAGTATCTCCATCGCCTGCGGGAACGCTGCCCAAATCTTTACATCGTGGTAGAGAAAATACTAGAGGCCAATGAAAGTCTGCCCCAAAGCTGGCCGGTTCAAGGCACAACGGGCTATGATTTTTTAGCTAAGCTCAACGGCATCTTTTGTCAAGAAGAAAATGCAGAGGCTTTTGACTCTCTCTATCAAAATTTCACAAATCTACGGCATTCCCCAGAGCAGGTTATCGAAGATAAAAAACGCTTGATCATCGAGCGCAACCTGTCAGGGGATATGGATAATCTTGCTTTTTTGCTCAAGCAGATCACCAGCCACCATCGCTATGCCAATGACTTTACCCTCTACAGCTTACGTCGAGCTTTGGTAGAAGTTTTGGTGTGCTTTCCGGTCTACCGCGTCTATATCCACGAAGGGATCCTCAGTCCAGAAGGTCAACAGGTGGTTCGTCAAGCTGTGGAGAAGGCCAAGGAGAACCTGCCCGTTTTGGTGAATGAGCTGAATTTTATTCAGCGCTTTCTCTGCCTGGAGTCTCTGGACAATTTATCAGACCAGGAGAAAAATGAGCAGATCCATTTTGCCATGCGCTTGCAGCAGTTGGCTGGCCCTCTCATGGCCAAAGGGGTAGAAGATACTGCTTTTTATGTGTACAACCGCCTTTTATCTCTCAATGAAGTCGGCGGGGATCCCTGTCGCTTTGGCCTTTCGGTGCAAGAGTTTCACCGCTTTAATCAAGAGCGGGCAGCTCGGTGGCCTCTGTCCATGAATGCTTCTGCCACCCACGACACCAAGCGTGGCGAAGATGTGCGGGCCCGGCTGAATGTGCTTTCTGAAATCCCCGCCGAGTGGGAAAAGCACATCAACCTTTGGCATGAACTGAACCTCGGCTACAAAGTCCGCAGCAAACAAGCCAAGCGCTCAGAACTGCCGGATCGCAATGACGAGTATTTGCTCTACCAAACTTTGCTCGGCTCCTATCCCTTCCAACCGGAAGAGGTACCCCAGTTTGTACAGCGGGTCAAAGATTATGCCATCAAAGCAGTGCGGGAAGCTAAAGTTCACACCGCTTGGCTTCGCCCCGATACCGAGTACGAAGAAGCCACTACCGCCTTTATCGAACGGATCCTTCAAGGCCCTAACCCCTTTTTGGAGTCCTTTTTGCCTTTCCAACGGAAAGTTGCTCACTTTGGCATTTTTAATTCCCTCTCGCAGACGCTGATCAAACTGACCAGCCCTGGGATCCCGGATATTTACCAAGGCACGGAACTGTGGGATTTGAGCATGGTGGATCCCGACAATCGTCGGCCTGTGGATTTTTCCCGTCGCCTCGCCTATTTGGAAGAAATTCAGCGGCGGGTTAAACAGGATCCTCTCCAACTCATCGCGGATTTGCTCCTGCACCGCAGCGACGGACGCATTAAGCTGTTTCTGATTTACCACGTGCTCAAGGCCCGCCAGGAACAGCCCCAATTGTTTCTCGAGGGCAGCTACATTCCTCTGCAAATCAGCGGATCCCATGCTGACTATGTTGTGGCTTTTGCCCGTCAGCACAGTAAGCAGGTATTGCTCACGGCGGTGCCGCGTTTCCTGACAAAGTTGATCGACGAAACCCAAGATCCTCTGGGAGAATCCGTTTGGGCAGATACCGAAATTCATCTGCCGCGCTGGAAGCGGCTGGACTGGGTGAACGGGCTAACCCAGGAAAGGATCCCTGCCGGCGAAACCTTGCCGGTGGGCGTTGTCTTGAAATCCTTCCCGGTAGCCCTGCTGTGGGGACAATCCCGCTAGCGGCCTAGGCGGGGGCTAGGGCCTGAAAATGGACGATGCGGGCAAACTCTTGGGGGTCTAGGCTGGCCCCTCCCACCAACACGCCGTCGATCTCAGGCTGGGCCATCAGCTCGTCGATGTTGCCGGCCTTCACCGAGCCGCCATACAAAATGGGCAGTTGGGCATTGCCCAAGTGTTGCCGGATCAAGCCGATGACCCGGTTGGCCTCTTGGGCTGCGCAAGTCTGGCCGGTGCCGATGGCCCAAATGGGCTCATAGGCAATCACCAAGTTCCCCAGATCGATCCCCGGCAAGGCGCGATCCAACTGCCCCACAATCCAAGACTCGGTCAAGCCTTGCTCCCGCTGCTGCTGGCTTTCTCCCACACAGAGGATGGGGGTAAGGCCGTGCCGCTGGGCGGCTGCCAGACGCCGATTGACGGTTTCGTCCGTCTCGCCGAAGTACTGCCGCCGTTCGCTGTGGCCGACGATGACGTAGCGCACCCCCAATTCCGCCAGCATGGGGCCGGAAATTTCCCCGGTAAAAGCTCCCTGATCCTCCCAATGTAGGTTTTGTGCTCCCACGGCTATGTCGGATCCGCGGCTTTGCTCTGCCACCACCGCCAGGTCTGTAAAGGGCACACATAGGATGATCTGCCGCTGGGATGCTGACCCTGACGGCGATGACCGTAAAGCCAGGCCCAACTCTCGCAGAAACTCGCGAGCCTCAGCCTGAGTCTTGTGCATTTTCCAGTTGCCGGCAATGAGGATGGGGCGCAAGATGAGATCCTCCCTTAGAGACAACAGAAGGAAGGGATCCCGCAAGCAGAAAGCCCAATAAAACAGCAGGGATCCCAGCTTTGTTTTTTCGTATGACACAGTTTACCAGCAAGCGATCCCGAAAATACGGCGACGGGATCCCCTCTCCAAGCGCCGGTTAACCCTTCAACCAGCATGCAGACGGGACAGGCCAAGACCCAACAGGGAAGGCAGCTTCCTACAGCCCAACGATCTGGGTGTTTTCAAAAGTAGCCAGGATTTCATCCAGATCCTTGTTTTGCACCGAGTAGGTAGCAGTGGCATCGTTGCCAAACTGAATCTCGTCCCCGTCCTCAAGATCCCGAAATTCCACCCGTTGCCCACGCACGTAAAGGCCGTTGGTGCTGGGGGTGCCCTGAATGTCTCCGTCGATGATTTGGTAAGTGAACCCATCGGGAGAAGAGGGGGATTCTGTTTTGACCAAAATGGCGTGGTAGCGAGAGGCGTACTGGGAGTCGATGCGAATGCTGTTGCGTGGATCCCGGCCTAAGGAGTAGAGCTCAGCCGTCAACCAGTAGGCTTTTGGCCCGTGACGATCCTTGACGATCAGCACGTGATTGAGGGCTGGTCGGCGAGGGGGCGTGGTCATGAAAGGCACCCGCTTGCACAACACTGAGGGCAAGATAGCCAAAACATAACATAGGATCCCCCAGGTGGATCCCTATGTCCACCGGATAAGTCTCTTCAGGTCGGCATCCCAGGCTGGTGCGGGATCCCCCTGAGCAACAAGAAAGGGTCTGAGTAGATTTTTGTAACAATTCCTCTCATAATAGGATCGACGATGCAGATGGATCCCTGACCATGAATGGCTCGCAACCGGATCCCAGTGCTCAACCCCGTTCTCCCCAGACACCGAAGCTCATTGAGTTGCCAGAAGATGAAACCGATGCGCAGCTCAGCGATCCCCTGCGGATGCAGCGCTACGAATGTCGTTCTTGTGGCTATGTTTACGAACCGGCTAAGGGGGATCAGCTCAATCGGATCCCGGCGGGCGTACCGTTTGAGGAATTGCCAGCCGATTGGAAATGTCCGGTGTGCCGAGCCGGTAAGCGCTCGTTCCAAGCAGTGGGCGCCAAGGGCAAGCCTTCCGGTTTTCAAGAGAACCTGCGCTACGGCCTGGGGGTGAACGTGATGACCCCTGCTCAAAAGAACCTGCTGATCTTCTTGGGACTGGCGCTGGGATTTTTATTTTTGATGAGTTTCTACTTCGTCGAGTGAGGGTCAAGATGTTCAAACCCCTGAGGCTGGTGCTGCTGATTGCTGTCTCGGTGCTGCTAATGGCGGCGCGGATGCCCAACATGCGGGTGGTCCCCTGGCAGCAGGTGGAAGTGCCCACCCAGAACATTCTGCTGGACATTGCCTTCACCGGCACCACCCCTTCCCATGGCTGGTTGGTGGGAGACAAGGCGACGCTGCTGGAATCCCGCGATGGGGGTCTGCACTGGCAGGTGCGGGAGCTGCCGGGTCTGGAGCCGGAAGCCTACCTGGCCTCCATTAGCTTTGCTGGGGCAGAAGGCTGGGTGGCCGGGCAGCCGAAGATCCTCCTCCACACCCTAAACGAGGGATCCGACTGGACTTCCATTCGCCTTAACAACCAACTGCCAGGGGAGCCGCTCTTGATCCAGGCTCTGGGCCCTGGCGCCGCCGAAATGGTGACCAATGTGGGGGCCATCTACCGCACCGAAGATGGCGGTCAGACCTGGCATGCCCAAGTGGATGAGCCGATTGGGGCCATCAAAAACATTGCCCGCGGCCCTGAAGGCGAATATCTGGCGGTGTCGTCGCGGGGCAGCTTCTACTTTCTGTACACTCCTGAAAGTCGCACCTGGAAGCCCTACCCGCGGGAAAGCTCCCGCCGCATTCAAAACATGGGCTTTGGCCCCCACGGCAGCGCTTGGAAATTGAACCAAGGGGCGGAGATCGCCTTTACCGATGACTTCACCTCCGGCCAGTGGTCGTCGCCGCTGCGTCCAGGGCGGGCCCTCAGCTTTGGCTACCTCAATGCCGCCTACCAGAACGACCACGACCTGTGGGTGGTGGGGGGTGGCGCTACCCTGATCCACAGCCCTGATGGTGGCAAAACCTGGGAACAGGCCAAGAAACTCAGCAACATCCCCGCCAACTTCTACAGCATTGAGTTTTTCGGCCCCGAGCAAGGGTTTATTCTGGGGCAACGGGGCACCCTCTTGCGCTATGTCAGCTCCAACAACTCCTGAAGGTCTCAGGGATCCCTAACCGGCACACGGGTGGACACACGCGCCAAGGATCCAGCTTCACGCCCGCGGCTGCTGGTTGCTGCCAGTGGCACTGGTGGCCACATTTTTCCGGCCTTGGCCGTTGCCGAGCAGTTGCCCGACTGGCAGATCGAATGGCTGGGGGTGCCGGATCGGATGGAAGGGAAGCTGGTGCGGGAGCGCTATCCCTTGCACCGGGTTGTCATGTCCGGCTGGCAGGGATCCCCTCTCCACAGGCTGCAGGCCTTGGCCCAACTGGCCCGTGCGACCCTACAAGTGCGCCGACTCCTTATGTCGGGACGGTTTGATATTGTCCTGACCACCGGTGGGTACATTGCCGCTCCGGCCATTTTGGCCGCCCGTTCGCTGGGGGTGCCGGTGTTGCTGCACGAGTCCAATCGGATCCCGGGCAAAGTGACCCGTTGGCTGGGGAGATTTTGTCAGGTGGTGGCGCTGGGCATGGCGGAGACGGCAGAGCATTTGCCAGGGGTGGCCGCCCAAGTGGTGGGTACGCCGGTGCGGGCCGAGTTCTACACGCCCCAGCCTTTCCCTGCCGACCTCCCCATTCCCGACGGGGATCCCCTCATTGTGGTCATGGGGGGCAGCCAAGGGGCGCGGGGCCTCAACCGCATGGTGGCCACCTGTGCCCCAGCTTGGTTGGAGGCGGGGGCCTGGATTGTGCATTTGACCGGCGGCAGCGAAGCTCAAGATCCGGAAGCCAGGATCCCCAGCCATCCCCGCTACCGGCCCTTTCCTTTCCGTCGAGATGTAGCTGCCCTGCTGCAGCGGGCCAACTTTGCCATTAGCCGCGCCGGAGCCATGAGCCTGGCGGAGTTGCTGGTCACCGCCACCCCGGCCATTTTGATCCCCTATCCCTTTGCTGCAGAAGATCATCAGTATCAGAATGCTCTGGCCTTCGTGGGGCGCGGTGGGGGGGTGGTCATGCGAGAATCCGAAGAGAATCTGGACTTGCTGCGGCAAACGGTGTTGACCTGGTTGGCTCAGCCGCAGGTGGTTGCCCAAATGGCCGCCCACTTGCAAGCCACAGCTCCCCCCAATGCCAGCAAGGCCATCGCCCGTCTGTTGCAGGAAATCCGCTAAAGTTCTGCCCGTTAAGCTGTGGTCCAGCAGA
This sequence comes from Synechococcus sp. R3-13, assembly GCF_047462195.1. NCBI lineage: Bacteria > Bacillati > Cyanobacteriota > Cyanophyceae > Synechococcales > Synechococcaceae > Synechococcus > Synechococcus sp. R3-13. The sequence goes on from NZ_JANSIO010000033.1 coordinate 8,730, forward strand.
GAGTGGATGGTCTTTCCCACTGCCCGCCTGCGCCCGCTCAAGCAGCGGAGCCCCCTGCCCTGCTGGCGGAACTCCCGCCCGCCGACAGGATGGAATCGCTGTTGATGCGGCTAGAGCAGTGCTTCGGGATCCCCCAGCGGGCTCCCAATGGCCTTTCCCCTCACCCCGATCTCCTGGACGAGTTGGTGGGCACGATCCTTTCCCAGAACACCACTGACACCAACAGCAGCCGTGCCTTCCGCGCCCTCAAAGCCGCCTTTCCCTCTTGGGAAGCGGTCTTGGCCGCCGATCCGGCAGATCTGGTTCAGGTGATTCGCCCCGGCGGCTTAGCCCACCTCAAGGCAGTCCGAATTCAGGAGATCCTGGCTGCCATTCAAGAACGACAGGGATCCCTGAGCCTCGACTTTCTGCGCGACCTGGACGACGCCGGCGCCCTCGATTTTTTGCTCTCCCTGAAAGGGGTAGGGCTGAAGACCGCCACTTGTGTGTTGTTGTTCGGGCTGGGTCGGGATCTCTGCCCGGTGGATACCCATGTGCATCGAGTGGCCAACCGTCTGGGCTTGGTGCGGGCCAAACATCCCGACGACACTTTTGCTCAGCTTTCCCCTCAGATCCCCAGAGGCAAAGCCTATTCCCTGCACGTCAACTTTGTCCGGCTGGGCAAGCGCATTTGCAAGGCCCGCATGCCCGAATGTGGCCGCTGCCCGCTGCGTCCCACCTGCCCCTCTGGGCGGCAGCGCTGATCCCCATCAACAGGACGGAGCTCTACTCTGCAGGCGCAACAGAAGCATCTGGGATCCCCTCTTGTCCGTTCCTGCCGGCGTCTCTCTCTGCTGGGGGAACTTCCAACTCCAGGGCTTGCCGCACCGATTGAATCTCTTGGGAGAGCAGCACCCGCTCTCGATCCAACAGGCCGACGATCTGCTCCGGGTCTTCCCGCGAGACCACTGGCAATTGGCGCAAATCGTATTCGTACATCGGCTCGGCTGCCACTGCCACCGCCTCATCGGGGAAGGTGGTGAGAACTGGGGATTGGCTGACCTCCTGCACGGTCAGCTCCGCCAACTCCGCCGCCTCCTTGTGGGCCAAGGCCCGCTCCAGGTCTTCCAGGGTGAGAATGCCCCGCAGCCGCTCCTGTCCGTCCACCACCAACGCGCTATGGCACTTTTGCTGCAGCAAACTCTCCAGAGCTTCTCGCAGCGGTGTGTCTTGCCGAAGCAAAAGAGATGGGGGCACCATCACCTCTTGCACCG
>NZ_JANSIO010000034.1:0-15690 GCF_047462195.1 Synechococcus sp. R3-13
TTCTGCCAATCCACAGCGGGATGGTCGCGGATGGCCACGTAGTCTTGCCAGGTGGCGCTGTGGCGCTCAAGGATGGGTTGGGTGGCCGGTTTTAAGGAAAGGGTCATTGGTCGCACTGGCGAAGCGTAGCTCTATCACCCCTTAGCAAAAATGAGATGGGGGAGTTCATCTCTTCTCTTCAATCCTAATGGTTTCAATGGCCAGCCAGTTTTGGCGAAAGCCTTTCACAAAGCAGGCCGTAGGTCTATAGGGCAATGAACCACAGACCTTTGCCTGGATCCCTAGACCGGCAGCGGGGCTTTGCGCCAAGCCTTGGGCTGCTGGAACCTGTGCAGATCTCGGATCAGCCGCACCCAGCCATCGGACATGGACTCCACCAAAACTTTGCCTTTCTCCGGCGTGGCGGCAGTGGCATCGCCCAAAACTCCGCTCTGGGTGAGGTCGCGAGTTGCCCAAGCGAAAGGGATCCGCCCTTCCATGCTGAGCAGGCTGTTTTCCGGCAGATCGTGGGGATATTCGCAGACCAATCGGTCGGTTCGCACCGTGTCCGGCAAAAGGTGCATCAGCATACTGGTCTCCCCATCGCCGGCGTGAATGCCCAATTCCCGTTCTTTCTCGGTAAACAGCTCTCGTCCTTCGTGGGGAACCCGCCAGACGGACACCGGGAACAGCATGAAATCTTCATACTTCTGGTGAAGATCGCGGGCGACAATCTCCAGCACCTGTGGCTGGCCGCCGTGGGAATTGAGGAATACCAGCTTGCGAAACCCAGCTCGGTAGATGCTCTCTGCCACTTCCGTCAGCACCGCCATCAGGGTTTGAGCCGAGAGGGTAATGGTGCCGGGGAAATGCCAGTGCTCGTTGGCTTTGCCGTAGCATTGGGTGGGCAAAACATAGGCCGGGATCTCAGGCTCCAGCTTCTCCATGGCGCGCCCAATGATCGCCGTGCCGATGCAGGCATCCACCACCAGGGGCAGGTGGGGCCCATGTTGCTCGATTGAGGCAACCGGCTGAATGATCACCACGTTCTCTTTGTCGGGCATGGCCTGGATCTCCGTCCAGGTCAGGTAGGGGAAAAAGCGGTGGGGCGGGACAAAAGTGTGCATCATGGCGGGATCCGTTCAAGTTTGATCAGAAAGCTACCTAGCACCATGCCACAAAATCGGGTTCACGAAATGCCCGCAAAGACGGGATCCCCGGCCAACCCGCCTGCCAAAGAAACGTAAGAAAGCCATCGATTAGGATAAGTACAGTCTGTACAGTTTCCGGTCAACGATTGCATGACCCTGTTGCCTTGTTTGCCCGCCCAGTGTGACTCTGTTGAGGGCCTGCATCTGCTGGGGCGCCCTTTGCCCGCCTCGGCGGAAGTGGGCAGCACTCCACCCTCACCCCGTCCCATTCTCGCCCTGCCAGGGTCGCAGGCCACCCTCTATGTGGAGCTGATTCAGGTTTCTCGCCACAGTCTTGAGGCAGGCTCTGACACCCCGCCGCTGCTCTGGGTGCGGCCTCTCCTGCTCAGGCAGGGATCCCAAGTCTTGAACCTGCGGGCCACCTCGGATTTGCTCTGGCCTGCTGCCGGCTTTGTCCCGGCCTATGCGGAGGAGGTGTTGCCCCTTTTGGAGCAGGCAAGGGATCCCGCTCCCCACGAGCCCTCTGCCCGACAGCAGTTGCAGGCCTTTCTGCGACAAGTTTGGCGAGGCTAGGCTTCCCCGGAATGGCCAAGGGAGGCGGCCAACCTCTGCAAAGCCGATTCCAACATCACCAGAGCCTCGTCGATTTCCGCCGGGGTGACGATCAAGGGGGGCACCAAGCGCACCACCTGGGATCCTGCCGGCACCAACAACAGCCCGCAGTCCATCGCCGCCTTGACCGCTTCAGCCGCCGGGATGCGCACCACCAAACCCTGAATCAGGCCCCAGCCCCGCACTTGCTCAACGAGCTGTGGAAACTGCTCCGCCAGGCGGGACAGCCCCTGACGCAGATACATCCCCGTCTGCTGGGCATTCCAAACCAAACTCTCTGACATCAGCGTGCGGCAAACCGCCAGACCCACCGCACAAGCCAAGGGGTTGCCCCCAAAGGTGCTGGCGTGATCCCCCGGCTGAAACACGGCGCAAAAGTCTTTCGCCAACAAGGCCCCGATGGGGATCCCACCGGCCAGGCCCTTGGCCAAGGTGAACACATCCGGCTCCACCCCCAGGTTACAGTGGCCCCACAGCATGCCAGTACGGCCCATGCCCACCTGCACCTCATCCAAAATCAGCAGAATGCCCCGCTCGCTGCAGATCCGGCGCAACCATTGAAAATAGGCGGGATCCCCCGGCACAACCCCCCCTTCCCCCTGCAACGGCTCCAACAGCACGGCACACACCCGCTCGCCCCAGCGCTCCAACACCGCTGCTGTGCCCTCGATGTCGTTGTAGGGAACGTAATCAAAGCCGGGCACCAGAGGGGCAAAGTCTTTTTGGTATTTGGGCTGGCCGGTGGCGGTAATGGTGGCCAGGGTGCGGCCATGGAAGCTGGCATGGGCGGTGAGGATCATCGGATCTTGGATCCCGCGCACCGTGTGGGCATACTTGCGAGCCAGCTTAATGGCTCCCTCATTGGCTTCCGCCCCTGAGTTGCAGAAAAACACCTTGTCGGCACAGGAGTGCTGGGTCAGCCATTGGGCCAGTTGTGCCTGCGGCTGGTTGTAGTAAAGGTTGGAAACATGGTGCAACTGTTGTGCCTGCTCGGTGAGCGCCTGAATCCACAGCGGGTGGGCATGCCCCAGGGTACAGGTGGCAATGCCGGCCACAAAGTCCAGGTACTCGCGCCCCTGCTCATCCCAAACCCGACACCCCTGCCCGCGCACCAAGGTCAGGGGATAGCGCCCATAGGTGGCCATCACATGCTCGGCAAACAGCTCGGCAGTTGTCGGGGATCCCGAGGGGGCACTGGCAAGAGGCGAAGTCAGGGGGGACATGGCCGGTGAAGGATTGTTGTCGTGTTGGCGGCGCGGAGCGCTTTGGGGCTGGCGCAAGCCGTGTTTCGAGTGTATCACCCTGCTTTGGAGATGATATTCTGGCAGGGCCCAAGATTCAGGGATCCACAGCAAACAGACAGAAGCAAACAGACAGATGTCGCGGCGGGGGGTAACGGTCTGGTTTACGGGATTGAGCGGGGCGGGCAAAACCACCCTGAGCTGCGGCGTGGCCCAGCAGTTGCGCGCTTGGGGGCTGCCGGTGGAGGTGCTCGACGGAGATGTGGTGCGGCAACATCTCACCAAGGGTCTGGGCTTCAGCAAAGTGGATCGGGAGGAGAACATTCGCCGCATCGGCTTTGTGGCGGAGATGCTGACTCGGCACGGGGTGATTGTGCTGGTGTCGGCCATTTCCCCCTATCGGGCAGCACGGCAGGAGGTACGGCAGTATATTGGCAGCTTTATCGAAGTCTTTGTGGATGCCCCCCTGGAGGTGTGCGAACGCCGGGATGTGAAGGGCCTCTATCGAAAGGCGCGGGCAGGCTTAATCCAGCACTTTACCGGTATTGACGATCCCTACGAGCCGCCGGAACAGCCGGAGGTGGTGTGCAAAACCGCCGAGCAAAGCATCTCCGAATGTATTGACCTGGTGATACAAAGCCTAAAAAGCAGAGGTTATGTCTAACAGGCCCCCTGCTCTTACGTTGCCCGTAGAGGGTGGGCTTCCCCCCGGAGTAGCTGCAAAGAACCTAGAATTAAGAAAGGCTTACAAGCAACTCCTATGACTTCGACATCGGCATCGGCCACTCCCATTTCGGCGCAGTGGATCTGGCGGGGGCAGTCAGTTCATTACGTCAAACAGGGTGAGCAGGGGCAGCCTCTGCTTCTGGTGCACGGCTTTGGAGCCTCCACCGACCACTGGCGCAAGAACATTCCCGAATTGGCTCAACACTACCAGGTGTACGCCATCGATTTGCTGGGTTTCGGTCGCTCCGCCAAGCCCAACTGGGACTACCGCGCCGAAATCTGGCGGGATCAGCTGCGGGACTTTTGCCAACAGGTAATCCGTCGGCCTGTGGTGGGGATCGGCAACTCCCTGGGCGGCTATGTGGTGCTCAGTTTTGCGGCGGAGTGGCCGGAGTGGGTGCGGGGCGTGGTGCTTTTGAATGGGGCAGGTGGGTTTTCCACCCTCAAGGGATCCCCGACCGGATGGCGGCAATGGATAGGCGGATTGGTGGGCTGGGGCCTGCGCCAGCGCCTGGTGTCTTACCTGCTGTTTCAGTATTTGCGGCAGCCGCACGTGATCCGAGCCAAGCTGAAGCAGGTTTACTACGACCCGGCAGCCGTGACCGATCAGCTGGTCGAGGCCATCCATCGCCCCACCCAGGATCCGGGGGCTGCCGATGTGTTTGTGGCCTTGATGCGAGGTGGGCAGAAGGGACGGTATGTAGATGAGCTGCTGTGCAGCTTGGTGCGCCCGCTGTTGTTGATCTGGGGAGAACGGGATCCCTGGATGCGGGCTCGGGAACGCTCTAAGCTGTACCGGGCCCACTACCCTCAAGCAGTGGAATACTTCCTGGAGGCTGGCCACTGCCCCCACGATGAGCGCCCCGAAGAGGTCAATGCCCTGATTCACCGGTGGATCGAGACCGGGATCCCAGCCACCACTTCTCCCCCCATTTCCAAAGCTGCCCCTGTATCGGAAGTCCATCCCTAGGCGGCCCGTCTAGCTTGGGCTGTCCAACAATTCCTCCTGGGGATCCCCTTCTAGGCCGATGGTGTACTTAGACCATTCTCGATGGGAACCACTGCCGACGGCTTTGGAGATTTCAAAGTAAAGAGTGCTGTGGGGACGGCGGGGTTGGCGCAGCAGGGGCATACCGGCTTCGCGGGGGGTGCGGTTCCCTTTTTTCACGTTGCAACGCACACAGGCACTGACCACATTTTCCCAAGTATCCCCGCCGCCACGAGACCGAGGGATCACGTGATCCAGGGTGAGATCTTCGCCGAAGCAGCCGCAGTACTGACAACGATGCCCATCCCGGTAGAGGACGTTGCGGCGCGTAAGCGGGATCTCCTTGTGGGGAACGTGGACATAGTGGCGCAGACGAATGACAGTGGGCAAGGGAATGTTGCCGTACACCACTCGGCCATTGTGCTCAATTTGCTCGGCCTTGCCCTTGAGCAAAAGAACGACCGCTCTGCGCCAACTGGTGATGTTGAGCGGCTCGTAGGAGGCATTCAAAACCAAAACTTTGCCCATAGTGCTACGCACCGCTGACGGGATCCCCAACCCAAGCCGGAAGGCGCCAGCCCCCTGAAGTTATGCAAAATGTTAACACAGCTTTAGATTCAAGCAGTAGGAGTTCTGTGCTCCAGGAGATATTCCCGGCTGCTGCAAAACGCTACTCTGGAAAAGACCTGCCGGCAAGGACGTGTTGATCCTGGGGCATTAGGTGGGGTTTCCCGAATAGGCTGAACTTTATTGAGGTGATGAAGCCGGAACTGAAATCTTCAACTCAACAGCAGGATCTGCCCCAAAAGAGAAACCCAGGCGAGGGATCCCGCTGGCTGATGGGTTTGGCCATCCTGCTGCTCTGTCTGGGGTCCCCCAACCGCTGGTGGCACTGGTTTCCGGGGGCGCTGCTGGGCTTAGCCCTGCTGTTTGGCCTGTGCGAGCAACGGCAAGGGTGGGCGCGGTGGCGTTTGGCCTATGGCCTCTGGTTTTGGGTTTGCCTGTATGCCTTCTGGGTGGATCCCTTCTCGGTTAAGGTGTTGAGCGCCTGGGAGATCCTGGGGGGCGTGGTGGTGGCTCCCCTGATCCCCCTCTTTTTCACCACTGCTACGCTCCTGAGTTTGCAACTGAGTCGTCCCCTGCCGGTTTGGGCACGTCCGCTGGGTTTGGCCACGGTCTGGACAGGCTTGGATGGGCTGTTGGGCTTGCTCTGGTGGCCCATCCCTTTCCACTGGGGATCCCTGTTGTTCGACTGGCCCCTCGGGATCCAAGTAGCCGATGTTACGGGGATCTGGGGGGTTACCTTTTTTGCCGTGTTCGTCAATGGGGTTCTTTGGCAGATGGCCAGGCAGATTTCTAGCCGGTGGCAGGCGGCTGGGGGATCCCTGAGAAACGTTTTGGGTGAGATGCTCAGGAACAGGGATTTCTGGGGTACGCTCGCCTGCGGCCTGGGGTTGACGGGGCTGGTCTTGGCCTATGGAAGCGCACGCCTGGCCTACTTCGATGCCTTGGCCGTCGAAAACAGGGATCCTGACTTTCGGGTGGCGGCGGTGCAGCAGGTGGCTTGGCTGGAAGCCGATCGCAGTTGGAACTACCGCCTGGAGCGCTACCGGGAGCTGCATCAGCTTTCTGCCCAGGGGGTGGCTGCTGGGGCACAGTTGGTGGTTTGGCCGGAGGGGGCGCTGCGGGCACGGCTGCTGAATACCGGCCTAGAGCCTTACGTGATCGAGCCGATGCAAGCGATTCTGCCACCGGAAGGCGCTTTGATTACGGGGGCAACAGAGCCGGATCCCCGCACAGCCCATTTGCCGGAAGAGCAGCAGCGATTTTTTAATACGGCCCTGTTGTTTGACGCCCAGGGCAACTTGCTGGATGGGTTTGGCAAGCAGTGGATCTTTCCCTATTTCGAGTCGGGGCGCTACGTGCCTTCACCCGATGGCTATCGGCCTCTGGACGGAGGGGAGCTTTTCGGGCCTTTGGGGGTGATGATCTGCTTGGAGAGCGTCTTGCCTGCGCCCAGCCGAACTTTAACCCGTCGCGGTGCCGAGTCTTTGATCGTGATTTCGGATGATAGCTGGTTTGGTAATAGCCACTGGCCGATGTTGCATGGCCAGCTCTCGGTTTTCCGGGCTGTGGAAAATCGGCGGGGCGTGGTGTTTGTCAATAACACAGGCGGCAATCTGGTGGTGGATCCCTCAGGTCGGCTCCAGCAGGTTGGCCCCATCTTTCAGCGGGGGGTGATCACGGGAGAAGTGAAGCGGCGTTCTGAGACAACTTTCTACAATCGCGCGGGGGATTGGCTGGCGTGGCTGACGTTGGGGCTATCTTTGGGGCTATGGCGCTGGGGATCCCGAGTGAGGCAAGGATGAGTTAGGATCAGTAAACCTGCCCAGGATCAAGATTGGGATTGCTTGCTCCGGAGCGGCGGGTTCCCCCATCGAATCAACCGTTGCTGATGTAGCTCAGTTGGTAGAGCAGCTCACTCGTAATGAGCAGGTCGTCGGTTCGAGTCCGATCATCAGCTTTCTGGAGTTGAACACCTCAGAGTCCCTTTGGGAGAAGAGTTGGGGGTGGTCGCGGAAGCGGCGCGGAGCGTTCTCAGGAATGGGATCGGCAAAATAGCCGTAAGGATAGGCAGGGATCTGGCCAAACTCCCCATCCTCGACAATCAAAACTGCCGGTAAAGGTTCTGGTTCAAGGGGCACCCAGCGATTGACAGCGGTGGATTCCCAAATCACTTCGCCACCGGCTTGCACGCGCAGATATCGGTACTCCACTCGAGGAGTTTCTTTTAAACATCCACTGTAGGGTAACAGCGGGCCGGGCGCGCCATCTGCCGGGCTCAACGGCAACTCTACCCACCACAGCGGATAGCGAGTCGGATCCGTTTGCAGCCAAATGCAATGGCAGGGATCCCAGGAGCCCAATTTTGCGCTGGATCCCACCAAGGCAATTCTCTCGCCCGGCTGGGTGATGGCACGAACCTGGAAGCGATACATAACGTTTTCCTGGCACAGGATTCAATGGGAAATTGTGGGGCTGCGCGGGCGGACTGCACTCACTCATCACCCAATCAACAGCTCAGCAGCCGGCTGAGAAGGGCAAGAGCCTGGGATCCAATCCCATCTCTACCGCTTTATCGGGGAAAAAGAGAAGTTCTTAAATCTGGAAAGGAAAGATCTCTAGTACCCAAAAATCCAGTTCAACTGGGCCAATACGGTTCTTAATACAGTTCTGAATAAAGACTCAGTCAATCTTGGCTTAAAGCTAGCATATTGACTGAGGACTGTCTGTTTTCCAGAGCACTTTCAGACCCTCTCTGGGGTACAGATTTCCAACTGTCGCTGCGGCAAAATGACCTCAAAGCTGGATCCCTGGCCCAGCTCGCTCTCCACCTGCACTTGACCTTGATGCTGCTGGGCAATGCTTCTGACAATTGCCAGCCCCAAACCTGACCCTGAGAGGCGACCGGGATCCCCGCTGCGAGCCGGATCTGCTCGATAAAAGCGATCGAACACATGGGGCAGAGCCTGGGGGGGGATCCCTGGCCCGGTATCTTGTACCCGCACCACCAGCTCTGGGGATCCGGAGCGCAGCCGTTGTTCCAGCCTCACCTGCACCTCTCCTTGCGGGGGAGTGTGGAGAAGGGCGTTTTCAATCAGGTTGGTGAACAGGCGGGCCAATTGATCTTCATCTCCCCAAAAACCGAAGGGATCCACTTGGGTGGGAGAAGGTTCCGTCCCGCTCTCAGGGGCAGCAATCTCCAGCTTCAAGCGGATCTGTTTTTGGTTGGCCAGGCCCTGCAGCTCCTCCACCACCTGCAGCAGCAGAGCATCCAGCGCACAGCAACGGGGTTGGAAAGGCACCATACCGCTGTCGTGGCGGGCCAGAAACAGCAGGTCATCCACCAGGCGACCCAGCCGTAAACACAACCGCTCCACCATCTGCCAGCGCTGCCGGGTGTCGGCATCCAATTGGGAATCTGCCAAAGCCACCTGTACCGCGGTTTGAATGCTGGCCAAGGGGCTGCGCAGCTCGTGGGAGGCGTCGGCGGTAAATTGCTTGAGCTGCTGATAAGACTGCCGGATGGGTTGCATGGCCAGGCCGGAGAGCATCCAGCCGATGGCCCCCACACTCGTCAAACCGGCCACCACCCACAGGGAAAGATCCCGGATCAACTGTCGCGTTGGCTTGCTCACCTCAAACCAAGGATGGCTGACCCGCAGATAGCCCAGCAGCTTCCCACCGGCCACAATCGGCTCGGTGAACTGGCGCAGCCAATACCCAGGGGCGATACGGGCAGTGTGCAGGGATCCCTCGGTCAACAGGGGGGCAGGGATCCCGCCGGGCACCGTGGACCAGATGAGCGTTCCTTGAGGGCCGAACCACTCCAAGTCGATGTGATCGTCCTCTAGGGTGCTGGGATCATCCCGAAAGCTGGCCTCCAAGCTGCGGCGGGCTTGCTGCGGATCCAAGAGGCTCTCATCCACCACCAAAGACCGCTCGACAATTTCCACCACATGGCCAAGGGTATCGTCCACCCGTTCAATCAGGGTTGACTGCACGTACCAATAGAAGCTGCCGGCAAACAACAGCAGCAACACTGCCGTAACCGTTGTATACCAGAAGGCCAACCACTGCCGCGTCGCTTGAAACATGGGAGCTGCACCGCGGGGGGAAACGGAGTGGGGCTAGCTGTGAACACGGGGTTCGGGGTGAAGGGAAGACAAGATCTCAGCCTCCACCTGGAGTAGAGTATCGAGCCGCTCCTGCACCTGATCGGCGGGAAACTGCTCCAACGCCAAATCCAAGTAAAGCTGCCAATGGCGCTCCTCCGCAGCCGCCAGCCAGAGATAAAACTGCCGCAGCTCTGGGTCGGGCGCGTGGATCCCGAGCAGGCCCAAGCGCTCGTGGCTGCGGGCCTCAATGATGGCTGCCACCAGCAGGGTATCCAACAGATGCTCCGGCTCGGAGCGGCGCAGGTGTTGGTTCAGACGACCGGCATAGGGCGCAGCCGACAAGGGCTTGATGGGGATCCCCAACCGTTGCAGGTGGCGATGCACCCGCTCAAAATGCTGCAGCTCCTCCCGCGCCAGCGGCGAGAGGGTTTCCACCAAACGCCCATTAGCCGGGTAGCGAAACAGCAAGCTGAGGGCGTTGCCCGCTGCTTTTTTCTCGCAGTTGGCGTGATCCAACAAGATGAGGTCAAGGTGACGGATGGCCTGGTCGATCCAGGCCGCAGAAGTCGGAGAAGCCAGTTGCAGCGTAGCCACAGGGTCAGAAGAGGTTTCAGGGATCAACAGCTTCCAAGTTGACTCACCCGGCCCGCTTCGGGAACAGGGGACGGAACTGGGTCAATCGGATCCTAGCCTTGCCCGCCTACCCCTTTCTAACTCCTGAATCCCGGCTGAGCACAACTCGGTTGCCTTGCTTAGGTCTTGGGGGGATTTTTCAGAAAGCCGACCCCCGCCCTAATGGCTCAGGGCCAACGCTCTCCCCTCTACGGTCGCTGCCATCTCCCACAACAGATCTTCCGTCTCTTCCCAGCCGATGCAGCCATCGGTGATGGAAACCCCGTACTGGAGCGGCGCCCCTTCCTGCCAGGTTTGCTTGCCCGGGTAGAGGTTGCTCTCCAGCATCAGCCCCATCAGAGCCCGCTGCCCCGCCTGGTACTGCTGTAGCACCGCTCGACAGACGGATCCCTGGTTGCGGTAATTTTTGTGGGAGTTGTCATGGGAGCAGTCCACCATCACCGAGCGAGGGATCCCTTGATCCTTCATCAGCAGTGCCGCCCGCGCCACATCTTCCGGGCCGTAGTTGGTCTTGCCCCCTCCCCCCCGCAACACGATGTGCCGATCCGGGTTGCCGGTGGTTTTCACCAGAGCCGTCATGCCATCTTGGCCGATGCCCAGGAAACTGTGGGGATGGCTGGCGGAGAGAATGGCATTGAGCGCAATTTCCAGCCGCCCGTCGGTGCCGTTTTTGAAGCCCACAGGCATGGAGAGGCCGCTGGCCATTTCCCGGTGAGTTTGGCTTTCGATGGTTCTGGCGCCAATGGCCGCCCAGCTCACCAGATCTGCCGTGTACTGAGGGGTCACCGGATCCAGCATCTCGGTGGCACAGGCCAGGCCCAGCTCGTTGATCTGCAGGAGAATGGAACGGGCCAGTTGCAAGCCGGTGGCAATGTCGCACGAACCATCCAGGTGGGGATCGTTGATCAGGCCCTTCCAGCCCACCGTGGTGCGGGGTTTCTCAAAATACGTGCGCATAACGATCACCAGGTGCTCCCGAGTTTGGTCGGCCACCCGCTTGAGGCGATGGGCATACTCCAGAGCCGCTGCAGGATCGTGGATGGAACAGGGGCCGACGATCACCACCAAGCGATGGAGATCCCGTCCGTGGATGATGTCGCGGATGGCTTGCCGAGTGGAGAGCACCACCTGGGCTGCCGTTTCCGTAAGGGGCAGCTTGGCCTTGACAGCAGCAGGGGCAATCAAGGGAGTCACCTCTTGGATATTGCAATTGTCGGTTTGAGGGGGCATGGAACTGTCCTCAGCGTGCAAGTGGGTAGATGGGGTCGTCGAGCCATCAAAAAAGCCCTGGCGCTGGGCTCAGGGCTTCAGGACTGACTCGGGTAAACTGTAGGTCTTTGTTTACGCGCCACCCTTCTGCCCTGGTCGTTGCCAGGGAAAGCTAAAGTAGCCAAAAAAGGAAGCGCGCCAGACCATGCGGAGAACAAACTTAAAACCTGTACGAGATAACTATACCCGAAAAAACCTCGTTTGACACCTCAGGGATCCGGTTTCCTGGGGAAGTCTTAAGTCGACCGAGCCGCCGGCTTGGCAATCCAGTAGCCGCAGGGGTGTTCTCCCTGCACCTGCCAGGTGATGCGCTCTACCCGGCAATCGGGCAAGGCGGCAGCAAACATCTCCAGTTCGTGGCCGCAGACGCTGGGAAAGGTGTGGGCAATCTGAGCAATGGCGCAATTGTGCTCAACCAACACATACTGCTCGACGTAAGGCTCGGATCCCTCTGCTGCCATCGGCACAGTCAGGTCGGCAGGATAGGGGTAGTACTCCGCCATGTAACCCTCCGCCTGGCGCAACTGCACCAAGCGCTCCAGCCGCTCCCGTAGGGATCCGGATCCCAGTTGGGCCTGATACTCCCGGGCTTTGCGCTGCCACTGGTGGTGGAGAAGGGATCCCATCTGTTCGGATCCCAGGGTTTCGGCCAGGGTGTTGAGCAGGCCAAGGGCAAACTCGTCGTAGCTGGCGGGGAACTGCTCTTCTCCCAAGGGGCTGAGCTGATAGAGATGCTGGGGGCGGCCTAGGCCATTGGGTTGAGCGACATGTTGGATCAACCCCTCTGCCTCCAGATCCTTGAGGTGGCGGCGGATGGCCTGGGGAGAAATGCGCAGGTGCTCTGCCAGCGTTTGGGCGTTGGCCTGCCCCGCCTTGCGCAGGTAGACCAAGATGGCCTGCTTACTCGAAGCGGGTTGAGCGACCTGCCCGGTGATCTTGCGCGTGCTGTCCACCCTCGCCCTCCTGGTTAGACTGGGTTAATCGGCTGCCGCTGCCAGCACAGCTCTCTGCTATTTTGACAACGGGATCATTGCTAAAGTAACCTGAGGATCAGTTAAACAACAACTCTGTTGTTTTATTTGGCCATCTGTCTTAGTCGCGTTTCTACCCTGTCACTACCCGAGAGCCATCCATGTCTACGAGCGTCCGCGCCCTGGTCAACCAGCCCTACAAGTACGGCTTTGTAACCGACATCCCCTCTGAGTCGATTGGCAAAGGCTTGAACGAAGAGGTGATTCGGCAGATCTGGGCCAAGAAAGGGGAGCCGGACTTTATGCTAGAGTTCCGGCTGCGGGCCTACCGCCAGTGGCTGAAGATGAGCGAGCCCACCTGGCCCAACGTCAGCTACCCGCCCATTGACTACCAAAACATTGTCTACTACTCGGCCCCCAAGGTGCAGCCCAAGAAAAAGAGCCTGGACGAAGTGGATCCGGTGCTGCTGGAGACCTTCGAGAAATTGGGGATCCCCTTGTCTGAACAGAAGCGGCTGGCCAATGTGGCGGTGGATGCCATTTTCGACAGCGTCTCGGTGGCCACCACCTTCCGGGAAAAGCTGGCCAAGGAAGGCGTGATCTTCTGCTCCATGTCGGAGGCACTGCGGGAGTATCCGGAGCTGGTGCGCAAGTACTTGGGCAGTGTGGTTCCCATTGCTGATAACTACTACGCGGCGCTGAACTCGGCAGTGTTCAGTGATGGATCCTTTGTCTATGTGCCCAAAGGGGTGCGCTGTCCCATGGAGCTTTCCACCTATTTCCGCATCAACAACGGCGAATCGGGCCAGTTTGAGCGCACCCTGATCATTGCCGACGAGGGATCCTACGTCAGCTACTTGGAAGGGTGTACTGCCCCCATGTTCGACACCAACCAACTGCATGCGGCGGTGGTGGAGCTGATCGCCCTAGACAATGCCGAGATCAAGTACTCGACGGTGCAGAACTGGTATGCCGGCGATGAAAACGGCAAAGGGGGCATTTACAACTTTGTAACCAAGCGCGGCCTGTGTCAGGGGGCAAACTCCAAGATCTCCTGGACGCAAGTGGAGACCGGCTCCGCCATCACCTGGAAGTACCCCAGCTGTGTGCTGGTGGGGGAAAACTCGGTGGGCGAATTTTACTCGGTTGCCCTAACCAACAACTACCAGCAGGCCGATACCGGCACCAAGATGATTCACGTGGGCCGCAACACCCGCAGCAAAATTATCTCCAAAGGGATCTCGGCTGGGCACTCCAAAAACAGCTACCGCGGCCTGGTCAAAATCGGGCCGAAAGCGGAAGGTGCCCGCAACTTTTCCCAGTGCGATTCCATGTTGATTGGGGATCAGTGCAGCGCCAACACCTTCCCCTATATCGAGGTGCAAAACAACACCGCCAAAGTGGAGCACGAAGCTTCCACCTCCAAGATTGGAGAGGAGCAATTGTTCTATTTCCAGTCGCGCGGGATCGGCATGGAAGATGCCGTGTCCATGATCATCAGCGGCTTCTGCCGAGAGGTGTTCAACCAATTGCCGATGGAGTTTGCCGTAGAAGCCGATCGATTGCTGAGCCTGAAGTTAGAGGGATCCGTCGGCTAGGGGATTGTTCCCAATGCGAAGCTGAGCAAGTGGGCGAGGCCGCTGACACGCTGTGGGAGCAGGCGCTGCCATTTTCAGGAGAAGGGTAAGGGGTTAGGTAACTCCCAAGGCAGAGGGCTGTGATCCCCTGAAGCCAGAGGCGGCCCAAGGGCTTGGCGACGTTGCAAACAGCGCATGGATGCAGGGGGGGAGAGGGGATAATCAAGGAGTTTTGAACCGTAAGGCTAGGCAGGAGAAGTTCCCCATGAGGGCATTTCTGGAGGAGTTCAAAAAGTTCATCAGCCGGGGCAATGCCTTAGATTTGGCTGTTGGCGTTGTTATTGGAGGTGCTTTTGGGAAGATTGTGACTTCTTTTGTAGCAGATCTGTTTACTCCAGTTTTAGGCTTGATGATTGGTGGAGTGAGCTTCCAGAACTTGGTCTGGAAAATCGGTGGAAGTCCTGAAGACCCAGTTACGATTAACTACGGTAGCTTTCTGCAAGCTGTGTTTGATTTTGTGATTATCGCTTTTGCCATCTTCTTACTGGTGAAGGCGATCAACACCCTACAGCGAAAGGAGGAAGAATCTCCTCCCACATTGCCCCCACCAGAAGTGGTTTTGCTGACAGAGATCCGGGATATCCTCAATCGCCACTCCCAATAGAGCTATAGGGGATCCTTAGGCCCAAAATCCAAACCTGGTTTAGGGATCCCTTAACCTTCCAATCCCTGCCCTTCAGTGGCAACTCTAGAGTCTAGCTATGATCTGCGAAAACAGCCCTGTTATCTTATCCGTTCGAGATCTCAGCGCCGAGATCGACGGCACCCCCATTCTCAAGGGGTTGAGCCTGGAAATTCGCGCCGGAGAAATCCACGCCATCATGGGCCCCAATGGTTCTGGAAAAAGCACTTTTTCCAAGATCTTGGCTGGCCACCCCGACTACCGGGTGACAGGAGGCGAGATCCTCTATCTGGGCAAGAATCTTCTGGAAATGGAACCGGAGGAGCGGGCTTGGGCAGGGATCTTCTTGGCGTTTCAATACCCCATCGAGGTTCCGGGGGTGAGCAACTTGGATTTCCTGCGCGCCGCCTACAACGCTCGCCAGAAATATCGGGATCAGCCGGAACTGGATGCTCTGGATTTTGACGACCTGGTACGGGAAAAGTTGGATATTGTCAAAATGGATCCCGTTTTTTTGGAGCGCTCTGTGAACGAGGGCTTTTCCGGCGGCGAGAAAAAGCGCAACGAGATCCTGCAAATGGCGGTGTTGGAGCCCACGCTGGCCATTTTGGACGAGACGGATTCCGGTCTGGATATCGACGCGCTGCGCATTGTGGCCCACGGCATCAACCGACTGGCCGGCTCTGAGAATGCCATGCTCTTGATCACCCACTACCAACGCTTGCTGGACTATGTTACCCCCGACTACGTGCATGTGATGGAGGGGGGTCGTATCGTCATCAGTGGGGACAAGACCTTGGCGCTGGAGCTGGAGGAACGGGGCTACGACTGGATCAAAACTCAGTCGGGTCAAGAACCGGCAGCTGCGACATCTCGGCAGGAGAAAGAGGGATGAGCGCCACCTTGCCCAAACCTTTTGCCCCAGAGAGCCGCCTATTCCTGGAGCACATCCTCGGCCAAATCCCGGAAAGGCAGGATCCCTACACCACCCTTAGGCAGCAGGCCCGCGCCCAATTGGCCGAACTGGGGATCCCGACCCCACGGGAAGAGGATTGGAAATACAGCGATCTCTCGCCACTGCTGGCCCACGAGTTTCGCCTGGCTGCCGCGGGGGATCCGGCTCTGGATGCAGCAACCCTAGAGCCCTGGCTTTGGCCGGAAGCCAGCTATAGCCACGCCGTG
>NZ_JANSIO010000035.1:0-2180 GCF_047462195.1 Synechococcus sp. R3-13
CAGAGGGCGGGGCTCCTGCGCTAGTAAGCTGAGACTTCAATCACCAGCTTCCCGTACTGCTTAGCCACCGCCTTCAGCAGCTCTTTGAAGGCTCCATGCGCCCAAGTCAGTAGCGAGCGCACTACTCTGCCCTGCATAGCTGCAAGGCCGCAATCTCTCGCCCCCTAACGGGAAGTGGGGGAGAGGTACATAAAGAAGAAGTCTAATTGTCGGCATTAGCGGCGAAGGGGCTCGGAAATGGCCGCCACCTCCCGCAGAAACTGATCCTGTTGTTGGCTCAAAATGCCCAGGTCGGGGCCTTGGTTGAGCAGGATAAAGCGGGTGCCATCCGGCAATTGCCCCATCATCATCAGCCGATCCGCAGCGGATCCCACCTGAGCCACCGTGCCTGGGGGCAAGGTGCGCGCCTGCAGGGTGCTGTGGCCAATGCCCGCTCTGGGCAAGATCCGAGTCGGATCCCCGTCCGTGAGATCCACCAACTGCTCCCAGAGGTGAGCTAGGGCGCGAGGGGAGAGGTACAGGGCTTGCCCCCTTTGTCCAAAGCGAATGTCTTGCTCGGCGGGGGCCATGTCGGGATCCAGGCGGGAAATGGGCTGAGCCACCAACCGCTGCCGCAGGTACTCCAGCAGGGCTGTTTTGCCCCCCAGTTCCGCCAACAGGGCTTCTGCCATAGTCCGGTCGTTGCTGCCGTTGAGGATTTGCAACAGGGATCCCAGGCGTAGCGAGGTATAACGAGCCAAGCAGTGGGCGTCCGCGGGCAGGGCTGTCAGGGTTGACACCGAGCCGCGAATGGCAACCGGGTGGGGCTGTTGCGTATCGCTGAGGAGCTCTGCCAAACGCCGAGCACCGGCCAAAGGATCGGGTTGGCCCAGCAGGTGGAAGGGGTACAACACCTTCACATCCCCGTCGATCTGGCGAATGTTGAGGCTATGCAAATGGTGGGCCAGCTCTGCCACATTCGCTTCCGTGAAGTAGGGATCCCCGCCACCCACCAGGATCAAATCTCCCGTCAAGCGATGGCCCAAAAGATGGCCTGTGGTGTAGAACCGGGTCTCAAAGCGACGTTCATAGCCCCAAGTCTCCAGGGCCATCAAGCTGATGGCCAACTGATCCAAGGCTCCCACCGGCAAAGGCCGATCCGATAAATGCTCCGCTAACAGATCCCCTTCCGGTGTCCAGAGCAGGATCCCCTGTTGAGAGAGCGCTCCCCCTTGGGCTGCCAATCCCTGCAAAAAGCCGGACAAGACCGGAGCATAAGGGGAATCTTCCCACTCCGGCGATTGGGCACGAGGCCACCAGGGGGGAAGGCCCGGAGTTCCACTTGGGGAAGGCAGCGGCGGCGGTGGGGTGGGGATGGGGGGGAAAGGATTCTGAGCCGATGTGGGAAACTCGACTTCGGCACCCGTGCGATTGCTCCAGCAGGCCCCCAAGGCCAAAGCACCGGCCAACGGGATCCCTGCCCAGAGGAAACGACGATGGGGGCGCAACCCCTGTGGGATAAGCGGCATGACGACCTCACCAAAGACACTTGCAAAAGACGACAGGCTGGCAAGACTTGACGCTACTCTAGTGCCATCCGAACTGCCTTTGCAAATCTCTGTGGCAGCCTCTTCCAGCGCTATCGACTCCAGTTCATGCGAGCCCATCTTTTGCTTGGCAGGGATCCCAGTCGGCTGTGACCTGATGGGTAGCCAAAAAATGTTGTATGGCCTGATGGATATCTTTATGGATATCTTTTGCAACTGTAATGGCCGCAGATCGTCTGTTGGCTGTGCAAGGGCTAGGCCGTACTGCAGATCACACAACCTTCTCGGCAAACCGTAAGCTCCTTCTCTCCTTCTCCTCAGTAAAAGATAAAATAGGGCGATTTAGATTCCGAGCATTCCAGGCCGCCGATGGGAAACAGTCAAACCGGGGAGATGGTTCAATCGGAAAAGCAGGCTTTCCTGGAACGGTGGCATGACATTCTCGCCCCCAACTCCCTGGGCTACCGCATTCGGCTGTTGTCTCAATTGGTGCGGCGGAAGTTGCAGTCTCATTTGGAGCCTTTTGGCCTGACCATCTCCCATTGGGTGGTGCTCTGCTGCCTTTGGGAAGAAGACGGGATCCCGACTTCCACCATTTGTGAGCGCCTGCAGCAGTTGGGGGGCACCATGACCGGGGTGTTGGATGGCATGGAA
>NZ_JANSIO010000036.1:0-6120 GCF_047462195.1 Synechococcus sp. R3-13
GCCTACGGCACCCTGACGGGAACCGCAACGCTATTGCTCCGCAACGCTGACACGACGACGCGAAGACGCGACTAACGTTCTAGGTGTGGGTGCAGCGTCCTGGTTGGAATTGAAATGATTGTAATTCTCGTTGAATCCCGGCGTGTGGCCAGGGATGCTTCCCTGGAATTAGCGGGGCACTCGCTGCAGATGCGGCTTTTCCTCCGGCAGAATAGCGCCCTCTACGGGGCAGACCTGTAAACAGATGCCACAGTCAATGCAGGTGGAAAACTCAATCCAAAAGTAGTCGGTGCCTTTGGCATTTTTGGTATCGCCGGGGTGGATGCAGGCGACGGGGCAAGCCTCTACACAGTCGGCCACACCTTCACAGATATCGGTGACAATTGTATGCGGCATGGATCCCTCCCAATGAACGCTCTAAGTCAAATCCTAAGTGCAGTTGCCACAAGGTCAGCCTTTACGTCGCCTGCGCTTCCTATGCTGTTGACTTTTTGATTAGAATGCGCGATATTTGCCCGAAGCTGCCTGAAAAAGATGGGACTTATATCTCAGTTCTAGGGTTCATTTTAGGCCAAAATTGCTCCCCAACGAAGAATTTTCCGGATTGTCGCTTTTTCTGACTTTGTCTGGGGCCTCTCAGCACAGCGCCAACATGTGGGAGGTCAGAGACAGTCGGCAAACCGGCTCCCGCTGCCTCGAGAGTTCTTTCTTGCCAAAAATGCCAAGGGACATACTCTGCTTTGGCCTAAGTTTTAACCGAAAGGTAGGATGATTTGCCACAAAACCAAAGGCTAAACCTCTCTGGGATCCCGCTCTTGAGATTGCCACCAACGACTGAGGGGCCAGTACAAAGCAGGTGCCCAGAGGCTACTTAAAATAGCAGACGTGAGGGCATTGCGTTGATGGTTCCACCAGATGCTCTCCAGAGAACGCGAACCGTCGCCGCCGATGCTGCCGAAAGAGTGAAGGGAGTTCCCCAATCCATCCAGCAAAGTTTGCATTCCCGCCGGATCCAGGCCCTCGGATCCCTGCGAGGCCACGAGCCACATCCATTGCAGTGCCATCAAGGTTTCGGCGATCACCACCATACCAAAAACGATCAAGGCCACCGAGATAAAGTCTTCTTGCATGTAGCGTTGTTTTTGCAACTTGGCGGTGAGGATCCCAACTACAGCCAGCCCCAGCGCATGGGTAGGACAAGGGCTGGTCAGCGCATCTTGCAGAAAACCCAGGGTGACCCCGGCAACAGCCCCCTGCCAAGCTTTGCGCCGCACACTCCAGCACACCACCCAGATCAAGGGCCAATCTGGGGTTAAGCCTGCTAGCTCCAAGCCCGGCCCTCGCCACCAAGGGGCCACTGCTGCCAGCAATCCCGACAGGACAGTCACCAGCCAGTTAAGGTGAGACTTAAGCTTAGGAATCAGAGGGTTGAGCATAGCGGTAGATCAAGGCCCATTCCAAGAGACCCAGCGGCGCCGACAGTTCGACAGTGGCTTGAGGGGCAGGGCTGGCATCCAAGTTGACCGCTCGAACCGTTCCCACCACAACCCCGGCTGGGTAAAAGCTGCTCAGGCCCGAGGTCACCACCACATCCCCCACCTCTACTTTGGGGGCCTTGTCGAAAAAATCCAAAATGGCACTCTGGGTGCCCGTACCCCTCAGGATGCCCATGTGTCGGCTGCGACTCAGCATTACCCCGACACGGCTGGTGGGATCGCTGATCAGGAGCACTCGGCTGGTGTTGGGCGTGACCGACTCAACTCGCCCGATCAACCCGCCCGGCGCCATGACTACATCTCCCACCCTGACTCCATGCCGGCTGCCGCGGCTGAGGGTGAGCTGTTGCCACCAGTGATCGGCGCTGCGACCCACCACTGCTGCCGGGATCCCCGCTTGGGGCATCTGCTCGGTAAATTGCAGCAGCCGCTTCAGCTCGCGGTTTTGGTACTGCAACTCGGCTACCAGGGCTTGCAGCTCACGGTTGGCGGCCTGGCTGAGCACCGCGGCGGGATCCACAGGTGGACGGGCCGGGGCGGTGATCCAACTGTACAGCTCCACCAACAGGGATCCCTGGGTTTGGCGCAAGCCCAATGCTACCCCCATCGCCAAAGCAGACAGGAGTAACCCCAAGCCGTAGCGCCTCCACCATTGGCGTAGCCGATTCAAGCAATACCTCTCCGACCCACTCGACTCACACCTCAAATCAGGAAATCAGGGAGAGGGAGAAGCGCCTCTAGCCCTTGAAGCTGCCGCTCAACACTCGACCCAAGGTTTTGAAATCCTCCAGAACTCGCCCTGTACCCAGCACCACACAACTGAGGGGATCCGGAGCAATGTGAACCAAGATCCCGGTTTCATGGCTGATCAGGGCATCCAGACCCTTGAGCAAGGCTCCTCCGCCGGCCAGCATGATGCCGCGGTCGATAATGTCGGCAGCCAATTCCGGTGGAGTGCGCTCCAGGGTGCGCTTAATGGCTTCCACAATCACCGAGAGGGGCTCGGCCATGCTCTCGCGGATTTCGGTGCTTTTCACCGTAACGGTACGGGGTAAACCGGAGAGCAGGTGTAACCCGCGCACCTCCATGGTCAGTTCCTCTTGAATCGGGTAGGCAGAACCGATCTGAATCTTGATCTCTTCGGCAGTGCGCTCCCCGATGGTGAGGTTGTGGACTTTTTTCATGTACTGGGCGATGGCCTCGCTCAGTTCATCTCCCGCTACCCGCACCGACTCGCTCAGCACGATCCCCTGCAAGCTAAGGACGGCTACCTCAGTGGTGCCGCCGCCGATGTCGATGATCATGTTCCCGGTGGGCTCTTGCACCGGCAGCCCGGCCCCAATGGCTGCTGCCACCGGCTCATCCACCAAATACACCTCCCGCGACCCGGCCTGGAGAGCGGCTTCCATCACAGCCCGTCGCTCCACTCCGGTCACGCCGCTGGGGATCCCAATCACAATGCGCGGAGCAATCAGGTACCGGCCCTCGTGTACGCGGTGGATGAAGTGTTTTAGCATCATCTCCGCCGTGTCGAAGTCGGCAATCACCCCATCTCGCAGAGGACGCACCGCCACGATGTTGCCTGGGGTACGGCCCAACATTTTTTTGGCATCTTCCCCCACAGCCAGGGGTTGCTTGGTGTTTTGGTCGATGGCAACCACAGAGGGCTCTTGCAGGACAATGCCTCGCCCGGCCACGTAGACCAGCGTGTTGGCAGTGCCCAAATCAATGCCCATATCACGGGAAAATCGGCTGAAGAACCCCACGGTAAGTCGCTCCAGTCTTGACTTGGGAAGAAGCAGCAAGCTTCGGTACCTACTATAGTCTAGTTCTGCTAGAGAATCTCCCCCGAAGATCGGGAATCTGCTCCAGAGAAACCGGCTGTAGCTGTATCCCAGCCAACTGTGGAAGATTAAATTCGCCGCTAAGGTGCAATCCTGTTGTGATTCGGGATCCCATATGCCTAAGGTTGCCATTGCTCCAGCCGGATATCCGGCCATCGCCCCCTATTCTCCCGGCGTGAAGGTGGGCAATACCCTCTACATCTCGGGCACATTGGCCCTAGATCCGGAGGGCAAGACGGTGGGATCCGACATCGCCACCCAAACTCGCGTGGTGTTGGATCTGATTAAAAGCGTCGTTACAGAAGCAGGAGGAACGATGGAGGACATCGTCTTCTGCAGCGTTTTCTTGACCGACTACGCCAACTATGCGGGCATGAACGCCGTATACAAAGAGTATTTTCCGGGGGTATTACCGGCTCGATTTGTGGTGAAAGCAGACTTGGTACGTCCTGATCTGCTGGTGGAAATTGCTGCCGTGGCCCACATTGGGGCTTGAGGATTTGAGTCTATTTGGAGATTTTCAATGCCGACTCCTATTGTGATCCCCAGTCGCCCGGATCCGGTTACCTTTCAGTTGGAAGAAACCGCCTTGATCGTGGTGGACATGCAAAATGCCTACGCCAGCAGGGGCGGGTATGTGGACCTTTTGGGTAGTGATCTCGGCGAAGCGCCGGCGGTCATTCAGGTTATCGCCCGTGTGCTGGAAGCGGTTCGCCCTTTACAAATGCCGATCATCTTTACTCAAAATGGCTGGGATCCCCAACTTGAGGAGGCAGGTGGTCCCGGCTCCCCCAATTGGTACAAATCCAACGCCCTGAAGTTGATGCGCCAACGGCCCGAGTTGTCAGGAAAATTATTGATTAAGGGCACGTGGGACTATGATTTTGTTGAGGCATTAAGACCTCTCCCTGGAGAAATCGTTCTCCAGAAAACTCGCTACAGTGCTTTCGCCGGAACTCATTTTGATATGCTGCTGCGGCAGCGGCGGATTCGCAATCTCGTGTTTACAGGCATTGCCACCAATGTCTGTGTGGAATCCACCATCCGAGAAGCTTTTCACCGCGAATATTTCTGTTTGCTGCTATCTGATTCCACCCTGCAGGTGGGGCCGCCCCTGCTCAAGGAGGCCGCCTTAGCCAATATTGAGAAGTTTTTTGGCTGGGTTTGTAGCAGCGATGAGTTTCTCCAGGCTTTGCAAGCTGCTGTGCCGACACGGGTTGGTGCAAAGACTGCATAAGGGGGTTCTTCGACGTGGAGCATTGAGGAACTAAGATAAAGCAACTCGGTCTTTTGGCGGTTGCGATGCAGCTCTCCGGCGCCTTGGTCAGCGTGGCTACCCCAGACTTGCCCCGTCTGCAGCGCTTCTATCGGGCTCTCTTGGGGATCCCTCCCCAAGTCCAGCTTCCAACAGAGGGGGATCCGGTGTACGTGGAGTTTCGTCTGCCGGGGTTGCGGCTGGGCCTTTATCGCAGCCGTCATCTCGATGGTGGTGCCCAAACCGAAGCGGTGAGCCTCTGCCTACAGGTGCAGGATTTACAGGGATCCCTGACAACACTGGAGGGGTTGGCGGAAGCTTATCAGATCTCCATTTCCCCTCTGCGACAAGCCTTTCACGGACAGGAGGTGGATTTTCGGGATCCCGATGGCAACCGGATTGTACTGCACCAGCCTTCTGCTGCTTTTGGGGAAGCGACGGCCTGGGATCCCCAGGGTTAGATTCGCCAGAGATAGATGGTTTAGGTGTTGATAACATCCGATACGGTGGTGGTGGCGGTGGGGAGCCAATCTCCCATGTCGAAGGAGTGGGTGACCAGACGAGCGCCGGGCCGAAGCTGGGAGCGCAGCTTGTCTCGGATCAGCAGGTGGGAGCTGGGCAGCAAATAACAACTCACCACCGTCGCCGGGGTTAAGTCCAGAGTGAGCAGATCCTGCTGGAGAAAGGTGACTCGATCCTGAACTTGGGCTTCTTGGGCCCGCTGTTGGGCTTCCAGGATGCGCTCCGGGTCGATATCCACCCCCACGCCCCGCGTGCCAAAGCGCTGTGCCGCCCGGATGAGAATGCGGCCATCCCCACAGCCCAAGTCGTACAGAGTATCCTCGCTCCCCACCTGGGCCAAATCCAGCATGGCATCCACAACCAAGGGCAAGGTGCGCACATAGGGGGCTAAGCGGATTCCCTCTGGACTTTGCCGGTTGGACTGGCGTTGGAAGAAGGGATCCCTGACCACCGAGTTCTGACCGAGCTTAGGCTTGAAACCGCGGGGTGCCAAGGGTCGATCCCGAGAAGAGCGGTTTTTTCTATTCATCAAATACTCTCGTCCATGTTTCCATCAGTCTATCAATCTGTTGCGGTACAGAGCCCTCGCTGTTCTACAGGGTGGAAAGCCATCGCCAGTTGCGTCGGTTCCAGCGTCTCGAAAAATATTCTGATTCAACAACTTAAAAAATATCTTGATTCAACAACTTGGCCAGACGTTCCAGCCCCTTTTTGACTTGGCGGGAAACGGTAACGGCGCTGATCCCCAGCCGCTCTGCCGTTTCTTTTTGGGTGAGGTCGTAGAAGAAGACAAATTCCAAAATCTTGCGGGTGCGTTCCTCCAGCTTGGCCAAGGCATGCTGTAGGCGAATGCGGTCTTCTTCGGCCAGTTGAAAACTGCGGTAGCGCTGATCCGGAACGACCTCCCCCAAAGCGACGCTGTCTTCCTCGGTTTGAATCGGGGCATCCAGGCTGAGCAAAAGGCTGTTTTGTTGAGCCAGTTCCAGCTCTCGCCATTCCTGCT
>NZ_JANSIO010000037.1:0-8094 GCF_047462195.1 Synechococcus sp. R3-13
ATTTGCCGCTCTCCCGACCCAGAGCGCATGTGTCCGCAGCGGGAGGGCAGCGCAGGAAATTTCCACCGCCCCGAATACCAGGTGGAGGGCTACGCCGGATCCCATTGTCTGGTCTGCCAGATATTCGGCAATCCGGCCCTGCCTGCCCGCCTGTGGGTGGAGGATCTCGTCTGCGAGGTGCCGCCAGCAGCTCTGGAACCAACCCTTCGCCCTGGGGTCACCCTCAACCGCCGCCGCCGCACCGCCGAGGATCAGCGGCTCTACCTCATTGAGACCTCTCCCGCGGCTGAGCTGACTTTTTCCGGATCCCTGCAGCTTTTGCCCGATTGCCCTTCCTGGGGCAAAACTCTCCTGTTGGCGGCCCTGCACCACCTGATCGCGCTGGGGGGCAGCAAATCCGCAGGTTTGGGCTGGCTGCACTGGGATCCTGGATCCCTGCAGGCTCTCCAGCCCACCGCAGCCGATTGGGCTTTCTTGGCCCAGGGAGGGAGCTGATGGAAGCCATTCAACTCACCCTAACGGCTCAGTCTCCCTTGGCCATCGGTCGGCAAAAGCCGGGCGGCTCCATCAGCGAGGCCCAGGATTACATTCCCGGCAGCGTGATTCGCGGTGCTCTGGCCGACCTCATGCTCAGCCAAACCCAACATCGCCCTGCCGAGGCGCTGGAAGGAGATTTGGCCGCCCTGTTTACGGCAGCTCGGCCTGCTGTGTTTACCCACGCCTATCCGGGATCCGGCAGCAAGGTCTTGCCGGCCACGGCCTTCAGCTCGAAAAACAATCCCGGCTTCCGCTCAGAGGCGGGCAAAACGGGGGTGTTCGACACGCTCCTGGATCGCTTCTGCTCACAGCGGCTGGGGATCCCGTTCGATCCCACAGAGCCGGACGGTTCCGGGGGAAGAGTGGAGCCCTTCGGGGGGTTCTACAGCCAGCAGGAGTCTGACCTGGGGCCCCGCTACGAACGAGCTGCTGTGTCCAAACGCCTGCTCACGCGGGTGGGGATCAACCGTCGCCGCGCCACTGCTGCCGACCAAATCCTCTACAGCCTAGAGGTGATGAACGAGGGCAAAGCCCGCCCCAATGGGCATCTGGAGCGCTCCCTTTTCAGCGGCTACATCTACCTGCGGGATCCCGAGCTGGCCGAGACCCTCACCCGCTACCTCAACGCCCACGCCCACCTGCTGCGCTTGGGAGGAGGGGTGTCGCGGGGATTGGGCCGGGTCAACGTCACGGCTCGGCGTCTGGCTGCTCCCCGGCCTTCCCTGGCCCAGCGGGTGGAAGCCTTCAACCAAAAGCTGCGGCAGCGCTGGCAACAATGGCAGGTGTTCGGGGATCCCTGGCAGCCCCTTCCGCCGGAGCGGCAGTATTTCTCCATTGGGCTGCAGTCGGGGGCCATTCTCAAAGAGCGCTGGCAACGCACTACCGTGCTCACCCCCCAGATGCTCCAGGAAGAGGCCAACTGCGAAGATGGATCCCTGGCTTTGGAGCTGGCCTTCAGCAGCTACGCCTATGTCTCCGGCTGGAACGCTGCCTGGGGTCTGTTCAAAGATGTAGAATTGGTAACCACGCAGGGCAGTGTCTTTCTGCTGAGCACCACGCAACTGGAGCGTTGGATCCCGATTTTGGCGGAGATGGAATACTGGGGGATTGGCGAACGCACTGCTGAAGGATTCGGCCAAATCGAAGTTTGCAGTCCGTTCCATCATCATTTCTGGGAGAACCCGCTATGACCTTCGCCACCAGCGAGATCACATCGGAACAAGAGCTCAAGATCCAACGGCAAATCCGGCTGGCCGAAGATGATCTGGTCGCCAGAATTCAAGCCGCCTTGGATAACTTCAGAGGTCTCAACAGATTGGAAGAGGCCCAATATCGCAACCTATTGCACGTGGCAGCTTCCACCGAAAGCTCAGAGGTGATCAAGAACTTTTTGCGCTACCAGGTGGGGCGCGATGACAAGTGGGGGCGGGGCAAAGACTCTTTGGCAGAAGCCATCATCAAAGACATCGACAACTGGATTCATCAAAGGGCTATAGCCATCGCCAGGGAAGCCGGAATTGAAAGAGCATCCCCCAAAGTCAACGAGATCAAAATTGACTTGATTCGGCGCTACCTGGGCTATGGGGCCCGCTACCTCAAGTACAAGCGAGGGGGAGGAGGATCCTAGACCGTGACCTACAGCAGTTTTACCCTTGAGAGAGCCATTTCGACCTTTCAGCTCAGGTCAAGAATCATCCATGGCCTGTTTGCAGAGGTTCCACCGACTGAGTGCTCCGATTACTTGAAAATAACCCTAGATCGCTATCTCGGCTTGGCCACCTCGGTCAACAGCGAAAAAGCCCGCTCCGAGTTTATCATCGCCCCTGTGCTGGGAGAGGTGAAGTACCTATGTCGGGATCAAATCTCGCTGTTTTCCGGCAAGGAATTCAACGTGGATCCCGAGAGGGGGTTGGTGGGCCTATGCGACTACATCATTTGCCTATCCCCTCTCCAACTCTACATTCAAGATCCGGTGGTGATTATCGTTGAGGCCAAAAAAGAAGACTTGATCGGGGGTCTGGGCCAGTGCGTTGCCGGTATGGTGGGGGCACAGGTCTTTAACAAGAACTCCAATTCTCAAGTAGACAGTGTCTATGGAGCAGTAACCTCAGGAACCAACTGGCGATTTGCAAAACTCGAGGGTGACCAACTCTTTATCGATGACAGGGAGTACTTTATCTCAGAAATTGCTCAGATCCTAGGGATCCTCTTGAGTTTTATTAAGGGCTCCGTCTCGCTTCGGGAATGGCAAACCTCTGCAGTACAAGCCTTAACTTGAGCAGCCATTTGAGGGAACAATGTTCGACGTTTTCAAAAACCGCTTGGAAATCACCGGCACCCTCACCACCGTGACCGCTCTGCACATCGGGGTGGGCCGCTCCACCGAACCCATCGGCTCGGATTTGCCGGTTCTCAAGGATGCGCTGGGCCGTCCGCTCATTCCCGGCTCCAGTTTGAAGGGGGCGATGCGCTCTCGCCTGGAAAGTTTCTTGCGGGGCATCAACCCAGAGCTGGCCAGGGATCCCGGCGAATTGACCAGCAGCGAGCAATTTCAGATCATCAACCAAATTAAAAATGACTACAAAGGGGACGATGCGGCTCTGACTCAAAAGCTCATTGAGGCCACCGACTGGGTCTCGCAGGTGTTTGGATCCCCTTGGTTGGCCGGCAAGGTGCAGATCCGAGATTTGCCCGTGGTGCCGGAAGCCTGGTTTGGCCAGTACCAAGAGCGGGATGGCGTGGCCATCGATCGGGATACGGAAACGGCGGCAGATGGCAAGCTGTACGACTTGCAAGTGGTGCCTGCCAGCACCCCCTTCCGGTTTCATGCCGTCGTCGAAAATGCCGAGGAATGGGAACTGGGCCTCTTGGCCATTGGCCTGCACCAATTGGAAACGGAACAGATCCCCCTGGGAGGGGGGCGCTCCCGTGGCTTGGGGGTTGTCCGCCTGCAGATCTCGGCAATCTATTGGTTCGACTCGGAAGGGGATCCAAGACGGCTGCTGGCCTACCTTCAAGAGCTGGTGGCCGGATCCCGACAGCCGCTCAGCCCGGAGCAGGCTGCCGCTTTGCGCCAAGACTGGGTGGAAGCCCTGGTTGCCAAATTAACAACGGCCTCTCAACGGCAATCGGTCGGCCCCCGCCGCTAGCCCTATTTCATGTCAGGAGGGATCCCGATGGTCTTCATGGACTCTACAACGGTTGGCGATACGGTCAGCGTTTTCCACCCCTATCGGTTGACAAACTGGACAGACTGCTTGCCGCCCCAAGCCCCTCAACCAAAAGCTCCTGTTCTGGTGTGAAGGATCCCAGGCTATGCACAAACGCTACGTTAACCATTGCACCCTCTGCCTCACCCTCAAGCCCGATGGCCCTGTTCTCATCAAGGCGGGCAAAGAAGGGGCTGACCCGACGAAGCCGGATATGGAGTTCGTCGAAACCTATCACGGCGGCGGGCGAACGGTCTATTTTCCCGGCAGCTCCCTCAAAGGGGCAATTCGCGCCCATGCGGAGCGCATCGTCCGAACGGTGGGCAGCGACAGACGTCCTGAGGGGGGAGGCTTCAAACTCTGGGCCAGCGATCCCCTCGACCAAAAGGCCAATCAATGGCTGGAAAAAATTGAAGAGCCCCACCAGGTTTACGCCCTTTCTTCCTTTACGGATCAGATGTTCGGCAACACAGCCATCGCCAGCCGGGTCCGCATCGAAGATGCCTATCCCAAGCCGGGAACCCCTCTGCGCCTGGAGGAACGTAATGGGGTGGCCATCGACCGCGTCTTCGGCTCAGTGGCGGTGGGGCCGTTCAGGTATCAAGTGTGCGTAGAGGGATCCTTTCAAACCAAGATCCACCTGAAAAACTTTACCCTGGCCCAACTGGGCCTGCTGGGGCTGGTGCTGCGGGATCTGGACGAAGGATGGTTTGGTATTGGCTTTGCCAAATCCCGCGCCATGGGCCGCGTTCGGGTGGAGTACGAGTGGGCGACGGTGGACTACCCGGGCTGCCTGGTGGAGGAGGGGAGCCAGGAGCTACGGCTGCTGGGATCCCAGCTTGCCTGGCCAAGGGGATCCCTGCTGGGGGCGAGCGAGTTTCTCAGTCCAGAAGAGGCGGGCAAATACGGCTTTGCCAAACCCGATCGCCAGTTAGTGCCGGTGGGGGCGGAGCCGATGCCCTTGGGCTTTGGGGCGCGGCTGACCTGGGAGCAAAGGTCTGAGGCCAAGGTGGAGCACCTGCTGGCCGCCGCCGTTAAAAGTTGGGCCCAGCTCTTGCAAACGGAGACCAAAGCGGTATGAAACCAGCCTACGTAGCCTCCCACAAGGTTCCGGATCTGGCCGCCGGCGACAGCGGGACGGCGTCCTTGTTGTTCCAAGTTCTCTCGGCCTGTTTTGCCGCTGCCGAGGAAACCTACACCTTTTTGCGCTGGCCCCACCGCGTCAGCGGCATTCAGGCGGGGATCCCACCAGATCTGGTCTGTCAAGAGGGGCAGGTTTTCTGCCAACAACGGGAGTTGCGCTGGAAAAGCACCCCCCGCGGCTGGGATCTGCTGTATCTGGGGATCCAACCTCCTCCCGACTTCTTTGTGCCGCTGGCCGGGGAGTGGCAGTGGGAGGATCGCGAGGCCGACCTGTACGGATCCCAAAATCGAGAAACCCGCTTTCCCAAGCCCCTCAGCCATCCCCAAGATCTCAAGGTGGGCCAGCGCTACTTCCGAGATGAGCGAACTGCCCGCGTTCACTTTATTGCCCTGATTCCGAGGTGACCATGACCCCCCAAGGCCCTCGCCCATTGCCCAACCAGGCCGCATCTGCAAGATCGTCTGCCGGCAACAGCAGTCAAGGTGGAGGCAAACCAACCGTGTTTCCCAAACCCTACGAGCTGATCCCGTTTCCCACCCAGCGCCCCACGCTGGAGCGGCCCGCCGGCCACGCCAAGTTCCACGCCGATAAGCTGCACGGCACCCTCTTTCTCACCCTGACGGTGCAGACTGCCGTCCACATCTCCACCGGCCACTTGGCCTTGGGCAGCGATGTTGGAGTCAAAGGGATCCCGGTGCTCAAAACCATGACCACCACCCCCAATGGAAGGCTCAAAATCCAGGGCAGCTCCCTCAAGGGGGCCATCCGGGCCATGTATGAGGCGATCACCAACAGCACCCTGGCGGTGATGATGAGCCAGTACCGAAATCGGATCCCCCCGGAGCGGCACCCCTGCCGCAACAAGGAGCAGCTTTGTCCGGCCAGCCGCGTTTTCGGTGCCCTGAACTGGCAGGGATTGGTGGAGTTCAGGGATGCCATTGCCACCGGCACCGGATCGGGTGGCGGATCCCTGCCCCCCCTGTACCGTCCTCGCCCGGATCAGTGCAAAGCTTACTTTAAAAAGGAAAACGGCAAAGTCATCGGGCGCAAGTTCTACTACACCCACAGAAACGCGTTGCAGGACAGTTCAAGGGGAACGCCCACCCAGCAAGCGATACAAAACACAGTTTTCAAAACCCAAATCCACTTCAAAAACCTCACCCCTGCCGAGCTGGGCACCTTGCTCACAGTTTTGGGGCAGGATCCCAACCATCCCATGCTGCTGAAGGTGGGGGGCGGTAAGCCCGTGGGCCTGGGATCCCTGCAGGTCACCCTCGACAAGATCGAGCGGCCCGGCAACCTAAAAGATCGCTACAGCCGCTACGATCCCCCAGAAGCCGATACCCTGGAAGGAAAACGCCTCCAAGCCTTTGTGCAAGAGCAAATTCAAGCTGCCCAGGGCTACATCTTGCCCGAACAACTCAAGCGATTGGCCGCCATCCTGAGTCCCACTGCTCTGCGCGAGCCGCCCCCCGGCGTGTATTGAGGGTTCCCCTATGCTGTCAGACTCTGTCGATCTCAGCCCCCAATCTTGGGATCTCGCCCACGGCATCGCCATGACCTTGGCCAAAGAAAGGGTGGATGTCAAAGAGTTGAGCAAGTGCATCGCCTATCTGCGCTCGGTCGCCCACCACCCCGACGCGGGATCCCGCTTTTTCCGATTCACCGGCGAGCTGGTGCGAGAAACTGGCCTCCACCGCAGCAACGAAACCCCACGCTACTACCGGCTCATCGACCAAACCTGTAAAAAGTACTTGCAATCTCTGCAGGATAGGCCGGCTGAGATGCTGCAGATCCTGGGCTGGGCCGCCCGCCTGGCCCGCTACTACAAAGATGGGGGAGTGCCGATCGGCGAGATCCCGTCCCCTCCCGATCCCAATGGCGGTCGTCCGACCCATTCCCGCGGCGGCGAGGCCAAGCCCCAGCCAGAGGCACTGCGGCCCAAAGAGCAACCTGAACAAAAGCAGGCTCAGCCCCAAGTTGAAAATGCAGCAGCTTCTACCAAGGCCCGCTTCAAAATTGGGCAACACCTCAAGGCCAGCATCACGAATATCAAGGGCAACGAAGTTACCTTCCAAATCGTGAATACGAATATCAAGCTCACCCAAAAAGAGCCGAAACGGGCCGGATCCCTGACGGTGGGGCAAGAAGTGGAGGTAGAGGTACTCGACTTAAGGGAAGATGGCAGAGTTCGCAGAGTAAGGCTGCTCTGATTGCGAGAGGGGATGGAGCCCTTAAAAACTGCGAGAAAGTTAGGGGATAACTCATGCAGACCATCATCATGACGGTGGGCACCTCTTTGCTCACCAACCCGGACAAAAACCTGCAACCACAACGCCCTTGGGTCGGCCAAAAAACCATCGGGGATCCGGAACGGGCCTTGGCCTGGATGAAAAAGACAGATTTGGAACTAATCAGCGCCGAAACCAATACCTACTACCGGCTGGATCCCACCCCTGGCGATGCTTTGGTTCTGCTGCACTCCGCAACCCCCCATGGGCTGGAGTGTGCCCGGATTTTGAAGCTCTTCTTTGAAAGAGAACTGGGCCAACAACAGGTTTCTCTGGTGCCCCTTCCCGGCATCGACTACGAGCTAGAGGGATCCTCACTGGAGCGGATGGCCGAGCTGTTGAAACAGTTGGCAGAGAGCGCCAAGGGGATCGTCACCTTTGCCGCCACCGGTGGGTTCAAAGCCCAAGCCATGATCATGGCTGTGGTGGGCAGCCAATTGGGGATCCCAGTTTACTACATCCATGAGCAATACAAGTCTTTGGTCTGCCTGCCCTACCTACAGCCGGAAGTTCAGCCCCGGATCCCTCGGGCAGGTCTTCCCGATTCAGGCCGACCTCGCTCCGAAGTCATCCAGCTGCAGGTCGACAGCAGCCACCACCGTCCTCGCAGCTGGGTCAAGGTGGAAAAACTCCTGCGAGACATTCCCTGGGTGGATCTGGTTCGATACGA
Organism: Synechococcus sp. R3-13; assembly: GCF_047462195.1. NCBI lineage: Bacteria > Bacillati > Cyanobacteriota > Cyanophyceae > Synechococcales > Synechococcaceae > Synechococcus > Synechococcus sp. R3-13. The sequence goes on from NZ_JANSIO010000037.1 coordinate 7,852, forward strand.
TCCACACGCCTACGCTGCCCCCAAAAACAGCGTCAAAGCCTCAAACCGCAAAACCGAAGATGGCCACCACATTCTGTGGATCCACCTCCACGAGAGCCAGGACACCCACCTCGCTGTCAGAGTAGAAACCACCGGCTACACCCCCGAGCACCTAGAGCTAGCTGCCACCGAATTGCGGCAACGCTTGGGCCGTCTGCTTTGAGTGTTTCCATGTTTCCATTAATTCCACTTCCCCGAAGGGAA
>NZ_JANSIO010000038.1:0-8212 GCF_047462195.1 Synechococcus sp. R3-13
GGTCGTAGAGGGCCAGCTCCTGGCCGGAGAGGGGGGTTTGGCTGGGCAGGCGAAACTCCGATCCGGCAGGACGAATGGCCTCGTGGGCTTCTTGCGCCCCTTTGGTTTTGGTGGTGTACTGACGGGGCTCGGGGCTGAGATATTCTCTGCCGTACATCGACTCCACGCAGGCGCGGGCAGCGCGGATGGCCTGCTCCGACAGGTGGACCGAATCGGTGCGCATGTAGGTGATGTAGCCCTCTTCGTAGAGCTTTTGGGCAATGCGCATCGTCTGCTGGGCCGACAGGTGCAGCTTGCGGTTGGCCTCCTGCTGCAGGGTGGAGGTGGTAAAGGGAGGGGCAGGTTTGCGGGTGGAGGGGCGCTCTTCCACAGAGCTGACGATCCAGGCTTTTCCCAGCAAGCGATCCCGCAGGGCCTCGGCCTGGGCCTGATCCAACAACACCACATCCCGCCCGGCAATGAGCTGGCCGGTGCTGGGATCGAAGTCTTGCCCATTGGCCAGGCGTTTGCCACCCAAGCTCACCAGCTCTGCTGGAAAGACAGCCTGCTGGCCGGCGACGGTCGTTTTGGGCTGCAGCTCCGCTTTGAGATCCCAGTAGGAGGCTTTTCTGAAGGCGCGCCGCTCCCGCTCTCGATCCACCAAAAGCTTGACCGCCACCGACTGCACCCGCCCTGCCGAGAGTTTGGGGGCAATTTTTTTCCACAGCAGCGGCGACAGGGTATAGCCCACCAGGCGATCCAAGATGCGGCGGGTCTCCTGGGCACGCACCAGTTGTTCATCCACCTCACGGCAGTTTTGCAGCGCCTCCTGAATGGCCTCGCGGGTAATCTCGTGGAACACCATGCGGCGGGTGGGCACTTTGGGTTGCAGCACCTGCTGCAAGTGCCAGCTAATGCTTTCCCCTTCGCGGTCTTCGTCGGTGGCCAGGATCAGCTCGTCCGCCTTCTTGAGCGCTTCCTTCAGCTCCTTGACCACCTTTCTTTTGTCCTTGGGGATGACGTAGAGGGGCTCGAAGTCGGCGTGGACATTGACCCCCAGGCGGCTCCACTCTTCTCCTTTCAATTCTTCTGGAATTTCAGATGCCGAATCGGGGAGATCCCGCACATGTCCCATCGAGGCCTGAACCTCATACCCCGCAGGCAAGAATCCACGGATGGTACGGGCTTTGGTGGGAGATTCGACAATGACCAGCTTAGGCATAATTGAGGTTGGCAGCAATCGGCTTAGGTTGTCGCATTTCCCGCCCCAAGGATTGGGCGGGCCAGCATACACTGCAAGAGGTGCTTAAGATAGACAGCCTACTTTTCTGGAGCGTAGCAAGTCTACCTGCGCTTGACCAGCCGTCATCGGCGATGATCCGAGCGGTCTGGCCCCATCTGGCTGCTTTGCAGGACGATGAAACTACACCATTTTTCCATTCGCACCGCCGATATCTTCCGCTCCATCGCCTTTTACGAGGGGTTGGGCTTTGCGGTGGAAGAACGCTTTACTGCCGGGATCACGCTGGCCTGCTGGATGCGCGGCCCCTGGGGGCGTTTGGAGCTGATGCAGGTGCCGGAGCCCCGGCCTGCCCCGGATCCCTTTGGGGATCCCCACTATGTGGGCTACTATCACCCCGCTTTTGAGGTGGGCCCCGAATGGGGATCCCTGGCCAACTACCTAGAACATTTGCGAGCGCAAGTGCCCCTTACCCTGCTGCTGCCGCCCCAGCTCCAGCAAATTGGGGGCCAGGTCTATGAAGTGGCGTTCATCGCCGATCCCGATGGCCTGCCGATCGAGCTCATTCGTCCCCAGGGATCCTCAGGAGAGAGTCTGCCCCAACGCCCAGAGGACATTAATAAATAAAAATAGTTGGATAACTAGTTGATGGGTTAGAGGATCTAATTTGGGTGGGAGCGGTCGTTCCCCCTTGTCCAGATCCTGGAGAGCCAACCCTAAAGCTAAGCTAGTAGAGCTTCTGGGGAACTTGAGAGAAGGGTTTGTTGGCCGCTTGTCAGTTCAGCCTCACCTGATATGAAAGCTCAGCTTCCGGTGACGATTTTGACAGGTTTTTTGGGCAGTGGCAAAACCACGCTGCTCAAGCGCATCTTGGAGGAGGAGCATGGGTTGCGCATTGGAGTGATCCTCAACGAGTTTGGCGAGATTTCCATCGATGGCGAGTTGGTCAACATGCCCGAGGGGGGGCTGATGCAGCTCAACAATGGTTGCCTCTGCTGCACGGTGCGAGAGGATTTTGAACGGGCGGCCCGCCAGCTGCTCCAGCATGCCCAGGCGTTGGACTATCTGGTGGTGGAAACCAGCGGCGTGGCGGATCCCAGGCAGGTGACCGAGCTATTTGTGCAGAGGGTCTTTCATGAGGAGTTGCGCCTGGATGGCGTGGTGACCTTGGTTGACGGTGCCGAATACTGGCGCAATTTCCAGCGCTCGCAAACCGCCGCCCACCAGATCGGCAGCGCTGACATTTTGTTGCTCAATAAGGTGGATTTGATCGACGAAGCCGAACGAGAGCGGATCCTTCTCGATCTGCGCCGCTACAACCCCGCTGCCCCTTGCCTGCTCACCACCCATGCCCAGGTGCCTCTGGCCCGCATCTTGGATGTGCATGCCTTCCGCCCAGAATTGTGGGATCCCAGGCTCCCCAATGCAGAGACTGAGGCCCACCATAGCCATCACCTCGAGGAAGACGGGATCCAATCGGTGAGCTTTCAACTGCAGCAGCCGCTGGATTTGGCGGCTTTTCGCGATTGGCTACAAGACATGCCCGAGACCCTTTTTCGCGCCAAGGGGGTGCTGTGGGTTGTGGATGAGCCGCAGCGGGTTATCTTTCATCAGGTGGGCCAGCGGCAAACCCTTTTTCTGGAACGGGACTGGGATCCCGATGAGCCCCGCCTGTCCAAAATTGTGTTGATTGGCAAAGGGCTGGAGCCGGAACAGCTGGCTGCCGGCCTCAGCCGGGTGTGCGGGGCAACCGCCGCTGGCTAGAGATCCTCTTCACCACTGCCTATTTCTTTCAATTTCTAGATTGGGTGATCTGGGATGGCTCGCAGCAAACTTTCAGAGCAAGAACAACAGCAAATTGTTAGCGCCTACCGCGGCTCAGCAGCGACCGCCGTCGAATTGGCGGAGCAATTTCAGGTGAGCATCACCACCATCACCCGCGTGTTGAAGGAAAATATCGCCGCCGATGAGTACCAGCGGTTGATCCATCTCAAACGCTCGGCTGCCCGCCGCAAAGACATGGGGGAAAAAGCTGTTGTTTGCGGGATCCCAGCCTTGGAGCAGCAGATCTTGCCGCTGGAACCGGAGTTGCCTTCTCCATCTCCCTTGCCGGAGCCCCCCGCAGAGCCGAACGCAAACGAGGAAGGCGAGGATAACACTGCTGGGACGGAGTCTCTGCCAGAACTGCCCCCAGAAGAACTGCCGTTGGCGGCTGGGCTTCGGGAAGATCTGGAGGATGTGGAGGAAGAGACCGAAGAAGACCGTGACCTTGAAGACGAGGACGAAGATGAGGACGACCCTGACTATCCCTTAGAAGATGAAGATGGGCCAGAAGAGGATCCCCTCACCGATCCCGGCTATCGAATTCAGGTGTTGCCCCTGGAAGAGCTCACCCTACCGGAAACCTGCTATGTCGTTGTTGACCGCTACCAAGAACTGACCACCCGCCCTCTCAAAGAATTCTTTGGCTCGGGATCCCTGCCCATCGAAGGGATGGATAACGCCAATACGCTGCCGATTTTCGACAGCCACAAGGTGGCCCGCCGCTTTTCCGAAATGAGCCGTCGGGGCAGCAACACCTACCCACCCTACCGGGTAATCCAGTTTCCCGGCTACATTCTGGAGATTGTGCGCACCCAACTGCAAAAGAAAGGCATCACCCATCTGCTCATGGATGGGCAGATCTACAGTCTTTGACCAGCTCCTCAAGCTCAGGAGCGGGGGATTCCCGTTACTGGCGCAGGTTTGCAGCCCTGCGTGAACGCCGTCGGCCTACTTCGCCACAGCAGCAGTACCCGTCTCCCTAGGAGCCTGGGCTGCCCCGCTCCCACGAGCCACCCACGCCAACGGAGCTGAAGGCTCCTAACCTCAGTCTCATCGCAGGCAGAGATGGCGCCAAGCTTGCCCTCATTCCACAGCCGTCGCCGCGTATTCCAGCTCCTCTTCCACCACTTCCGGTGGGGCCTCTGCCGCTTGTCCTTGCTTAGCGGCCAGCAGTTGCTCACGGTACTTGGCTGCCATTTCCTCAGCCTTCTCGTAAACCAGCTTGGGATCCCGAATCATGTCGCCGGGATTGGGCTCCAGTTGCTTGGTGGACAGCGAGATCCGTCCCCGCTCCGCATCCAGATCGATGATCATCACCTTCACTTCGTCGTTGACGTTGAAGACGCTGTGGGGCGTATCGACATGATCGTGGGAGATCTCGGAAATGTGCAGCAGGCCGGAGACGCCGCCAATATCGATAAAGGCACCATAGGGCTTGATGCCCCGCACCGTGCCAACCACCACCTCGCCCACTTCCAGCTTGTTCATCTTCCGCTCCACCAAGGCGCGGCGATGGCTCAACACCAAGCGGTTGCGGTCTTCGTCCACCTCTAAAAACTTCAGGGGCAGCTCTTCGCCCACCAGCTCTTCTTTTGGCTTGCGGGTGCTGATGTGGGATCCGGGGATAAAGCCCCGCAGCCCCTCAATCCGCACCAGGGCTCCACCTCGGTTGGTGGCAAAAATGGTTGAGCGAACGGTGGCATCTTCTTTCTGGAGCTGCCGTACCCGTTCCCAGGCCCGCATGTACTCGATGCGGCGGATGGAGAGGGTCAGCTGTCCCTCTTCGTTTTCTTCGGTGAGGATAAAAAACTCGCGGGTTTCTCCCGGCTGCAGCATCTCGTGCGGGTCTTCCAGGCGGCTAATCGACATCTCCTGGAGCGGCAGAAAGGCAGCCGTTTTGGCCCCAATATCGATCAAAGCACCGCGTGGCTCCACCGAGAATACTGTACCCGCCACAATTTCGCCAGGGCTGAAGTGATAGTCGTACTTATCCAGAAGGGCGGCAAAGTCTTCAGTGGTAAAACCTACATCGGCAGCAGTGAATCGACTCATAGGGGTGCAGTAACAGATCAGTTGCGCGGGATAAAGGGTAGAAGGCCAATCGAGTTTGGCAGGATCCCACTTCCACTTTCCCACCTGGGGAGGATGTGGCTGGGAAATACCATCGTAGCTTAGAGGAGCGTCTTTTGTGGCAAGTTTCCCGGCATCTTGCCAAGCTGAAAGATAGAAGATTCGGAGGAAGAGCAATTGCACTTTATCGACCAAGCCGAAATTGAAGTGCAAGGGGGAAATGGCGGGGATGGCATCGTTGCCTTCCGCCGTGAGAAGTATGTGCCGGCTGGGGGGCCATCCGGCGGCAATGGCGGGCGGGGCGGCTCGGTGATCTTGGTGGCCGATCCCGGCCTGCAAACTCTGTTGGATTTTCGCTTTCAACCGGTGATCAAGGCGGAACACGGGGCCAAAGGGGGGCCCAACCATCGCAGCGGGGCCAGTGGTGCGGATCGGCTGGTGCGGGTGCCCTGCGGTACTGTGGTGTTCAATGCGGAGACTGGGGAATTGTTGGGCGATCTGGTGGGCAAAGGGGATCAATTGCTGGTAGCCCGTGGGGGCAAAGGCGGCTTGGGCAATGCCCATTTTTTGAGCAACCACAATCGTGCCCCCCGCCAATTTACCAAGGGCGAAGCAGGAGAACGGGTGCGCCTGCGCCTGGAGCTGAAGTTGATCGCCGAGGTGGGCATTGTCGGCCTGCCCAATGCGGGCAAGTCCACTCTGATTTCGGTGGTCTCCTCTGCCCGGCCCAAGATTGCCGACTACCCCTTCACCACGTTGCAGCCCAATTTGGGGGTGGTGCCCCATCCATCGGGAGATGGGGTGGTGTTTGCCGATATCCCGGGGCTGATCGAGGGGGCGCACTTGGGGGTGGGGCTGGGCCACGAGTTTTTGCGCCATGTGGAGCGTACCAGGGTACTGATTCATTTGGTGGATGGCACGGCGGCGGATCCCGTCAAGGATTACCAGGTTATTCAGCAGGAGCTGCGCGCCTACGGCCACGGGTTAATCGATAAGCCACAAATCCTGGTTTTGAACAAGATCGATGTTCTGGATCCCCAGCAGGTTGCCGAGCGCACCCAGAGGCTGTCTGCCGCTGCCGGCACTTCCGTAGTGGCCATTTCTGCAATTGCCAAGCAGGGGCTGGATGCCCTCTTGCAGCGGGTGTGGCAGTGCCTGGGTCGGGGATCCCAACAGTCTGCGGAGTTGGATCTTGTGGGGGCAAAATCCATCCAGTCCTAGGGCAGAAGAATCTTAGAATGGGAAAGCCCCTGCCTTCCCAGAACCCAGAGACGAGTGGCCATGTATATCTCGGCGGAGGATCTGCCACCGGATTTGCGTCAGATTATGTTGGCCGTTGAACAGGCGGCTCAGGCGAGGGCGGGAGCGTGTGTGGAGCTGCTGATGCTCCTGCGGCTGCTGGAGGAGTTGCACCGCGCGATCCTGGAAGGTGCCTTTCGGGAGTCTTTGCCCAATACCCGTCAAGCTCTGTATCGGGTGCTTCAAGATTTGGAAGAAGCGGGCGACTGGCCCTATCTGCCCCGTCTGCACATCCAAGCCCTGATGCAACAACTGAAGGACTGGCCCGAATCTCAGGGATCCCCGCCCGCGTCGGTGCCACCGACCCCTCGCCCTCTTGTGGAAAACCCCCTGGGGGGTAGCTGCTCCCAGTCTTGACCTCTTCCCATCTGCCCGATGGCCGAGTACTTTAAGCTGCATCCGCAACAGCCCCAGGCCCGTTCCATCCGGCGGATTGCGGCGGCTTTGCGGGAGGGGGCGGTGATGCTTTACCCCACCGATACAGTCTATGCCATTGGCTGCGATGTGACCCACAAACAAGCAGTGGAGCGGGTACGCCGTATCAAGCAGCTCTCCAACGACAAGCCTCTTACCTTTTTGTGCCCTTCTCTCTCACGCATTGCCCACTATGCCCAGGTAACCGATTCGGCCTATCGGCTGATGCGGCGGCTGATCCCCGGCCCGTTTACGTTTCTGTTGCCGGCCACCAAGCTGGTGCCCAAGTTGGTGATGGATCCCAAGCGGAAAACCACCGGCATCCGGGTGCCCGACTCGGCCATTTGTCAGGCTTTGCTGGAAGAGTTGGGCAATCCAATTGTCTCCACCTCTGCCAAGCTGGGGGGGGATCCCGTCGGATCCCTGGACTTAAGTTCTGGGCAAGCCTGGGAGTGGGAGAGCGACCCCTGGGATGAGGGTGGGATCTTTGCGGCTGAAGAGATGCGGCAGTTGGAAAAACAGGTGGATCTGGTGCTGGATGACGATGCCCCCCGCCGGGCCAAGGTCTCTACGGTAATCGATTTGACCGGATCCGAGCCGCTGGTGGTGCGGGCCGGGCTAGGGTATGAGCAGGTGGCAGATCTAAATCTGAAACCCGTAGAAGAAGACGGTTGAGGGCAGAGGGATCCCGCGTTCTCTAAAATAGGGTCAGTGCCTTCGGAGTGTGCCCATGTCTGAGGCCCTGGCTCAGCAAAAATCGGCTCTCCTGCACCTACTGGAGGCGACCGACCGGGGCCGGAAAGTTTCCCCTGACCAAAAAGCCCAGATTTTGTCTCAAATTGCCGCCCTAGAAGCGCTCAACCCCACCCCCAAGCCAACATCGGCCCCTGAAGGGTTGGAGGGGAACTGGCTCACCCTCTTTACCACCAGCACAGCTCTGCTGCGGCTGGCACAGTTGCCTTTTTTGACCACCGGCGAGATCTACCAGTGTATTCGGGCCAAGGCTGGACGGGTCTTCAACGTGGCGGAGATCCAGGGATCCGGTTGGCTGGAGGCTTGGATGCCACGGGGAGTCTTGGCTGTATCAGCGCGCTTTTACCCCGAATCTGAGCGCCGGGTGAGGGTGATTTTCGAGCGATTGGTGCTCGGATCCCAAGCTTTGATGAGCTACGAGATCGAGAGTTTTCTCTATTTGCTCGAGCGGGCTCCGGAGCGGATCCCGGCTATTCAAATCGATATCCGCCGCCGCGAGCCAACGGGTTGGCTGGATATCACCTATTTGGATGAAGATTTGCGGCTGGGTCGGGGCAGCGAGGGGAGTGTATTTGTTCTAAAGTGGGTCGGCTAGTCGGAGGATCCAGAGGACTCCGTTTCCGCCCTTTTGTG
>NZ_JANSIO010000039.1:0-11759 GCF_047462195.1 Synechococcus sp. R3-13
CCCAGGGGAGAGGGGTTGGGGGTGAGGGGGAGCGCTTGGGCTCCGGAGCAGCTACCATCGCCAGTGCAGGGGATCCGGTGAAAAGAATGGCATGGCTCCGGTTCACAAAGCTCTGGGGTGGGGCGAGTTTGCTCGGCTGGGTGGTCTTCCCAGGGGCTTCGGCCTTTGCCCAACTGGAGTTGGATGCCCAACTGGGCCGCTCCCAAATTGTTTTTCCCAGCAAAGATTGCCCCGCCTGCAACCTAACGGGGGCAGAACTGCCGGGAGCTGACCTCAGGGGGGCCAACCTAAAAGAAGCGATCCTCAGACAGGCCAATCTCCAAGCTGCCGACCTCTCCCAAGCAATCCTCAATCTGGCCGATTTGAGAGGGGCCAATCTGAGTGGCTCAGCTCAGGCAGGGGCTTTCTTGTGGGAAGCCGATCTGGCGCAGGCCAACCTGCAGCAGGCGGATCTGACGGGGGCCAATCTGCAGGTGGCCAACTTAAGCGGGGCCGACTTGCGTCGAGCCATCCTCACCGGCGCCGACCTCACAGGGGCCAAGTTACACAATGCCGATCTGCGGGGGGCCGACCTGCGAGGCGCTTTTCTGGAGGGGGCGGATCTGACCGGCGCCCTGTACAATGCCCAAACCCGGCTGGATCCCACCTTTGACCCCCAGGCCCGCGGCATGGTCTTGGTGAAGCCATAACCCCCCTCTCCCCAAGGGAGAGGGGCTGGGGGTGAGGGCGCTTTATTTGGGATCCCCCTTTGGGCAGATTAAAACCAGCACCCCCTCGGCTGGGATCCCCTGCCATGACTTCCCCTGTCCGCGTTCTCATTGCCGACGATCATCCCCTCTTCCGGCTGGGGCTGAAGTTTGCCCTGCAAGCCCAAGGATTTGAGGTGGTGGCCGAAGCCGAGACGGGATCCCAGGCCGTCCACCATTGTCGCAGTTGCCCCATCGACGTAGCCATTTTGGATGTGCGCATGCCGGATGGGGATGGGATCGCCGCCTGCCAGCAAATCACCGAGCTGGGCCTGCCGGTGGTGGTGGTGATGATGACCACCTTTCAAGAGCCGGGTCTGATTGAGGCAGCCCGCCGCGCCGGGGCCAAAGGCTACCTCTCCAAAGAAACCGACCCGGCGGAATTGGCCCGCGTCATCCGTCAGATTTTGTCCAACCCCGAACGAGACTGGCTGCCCGCCCAACAAGAGCTGCCCAAGCTCACCCCCCGCGAGCTGTGTGTGCTGCAACTGATGAAGGAGGGCCTGGCCAACAAGCAGATTGCCCGCCGCCTGGGCCTGAGCATCGAAACTGTCAAAGAATACGCCAGCACCGCCTACCGCAAGCTGGATGCCAACGACCGCGTCACCGCCCTGCTCAAAGCACAGCAACTGGGGATCCTGTAAGGATGGAGTCCAACCCCCCCTTCCCAGAGGGAGAGGGGCTGGGGGTGAGGGCAGCCTGGCCAATTCCCCCCCGAGGTGGGGATTTGCGGTGGCCATGATCACCGGCATACTGTTGCTAGCTTGGCATCTTAACAAGGGATCCCTGGGGTGCCGCCTTCCCCTTCACGTTGTCCGAGATACGGTATGTCTGCTCCTTCCACGCTGCTGCTCAAGCTCACCCTGCGCTTGCTCGCCTCTTTGAAAGCACGGGTAGATCGGCGCAAGATTCGCGAGCGGGGCTTCGTCCTGCCGGTTGCCATTTTGATCGTGCTGGTCTTGAGCTTGGTGACGGTGGGGCTGCTGACCCGCTCCACTCAGCGCAGCATCCAAACCCAGGTGGAACGAGCGGGGCAAACCATTAGCCGACAACTGAATACGGCCATTGACCGGGCTAGAGCTAAGATCGAGTACCTAGTTCGGGATCCCCGCCTGCCCAACAGCGCCCCGACGGATGCGCAATTTGCCGCAGCCCTCATCAACGATGGGGCAGGGGGTCTGCTTCCTCGGGATCCCGATGAGCCCTACATCCTCCCCGACGAAACTCAGTTCGTGATCGCCACCAACATTCAGGTGGAGGATCCGCAAAATCCGGGACAAAACTTGAACGTCCGGGTTCAGGCGCCCGCTTGGTGGTTCTTGGCGGATACCGACAACAATGGCATCAATGACTCCGTAACGGTTTATACTATCCTGAACACCCGTCGGGCTGCCGGCAGCGACTTTGAGGCTAACCTGACGGATACCGAGCGGGCGCGGCGGCTGCTGATCCGCAGTGGGCCACTGCAGGGTTCGGCCTTGGCGGGGTGTACCGATTCTCCGGCTGAACAGACGGTCAACCCCAACGTGGGGGATTGGTTCCAGGTTGGCTCTGCGTTGTACAAGCCCTTTCAGGTGTACGCTGTAACTTTGCCCATTGAGGGAGCCGACTCCACCACCCGTGCCATTTCGGCTTTGCAATTTCAGCAGGATCGGCGGAGGGATCTGCTTAACAAATGGGGAGCCTTCAGCCGCGGCGACCTAGAGTATTTCTTCACTCCTGGCTACAACTGGAACGGTGCCATCTACGCGGGGGGCAGCCTCTTTTTCCGTTACGCCAGCAACAATTTGTTCCGAGCTTTCACCATCAGCTCCGAGCAGTCTTGCTTCTACATGCCTGTCGATAACTCTGAAATTACAGCCTTTGGCGAGCTGGTGGCAGGGGCTATCGGCTATGCCGGGCAGGATGCAAGCGACACCCTAATTTTTGATGCCCACCCCGGCGTGGCGGATGTGCCGCCAAGTACGCCCCTTCCCCGCCTGAATAACCTCAATTTCGATTCGGTTCAAAACACCGCAGCTCCTGAGATGGTAGCTCTGGATCCGCTGGAGCTACAGCTTTTTGGCCGCATTCGCACCCGCGGAACCTACGCCCAGGATCCAGCGGGATGGTCAGTCTCTCCAATTAATGTCAAGCGGAATTCAGCGAGTGGCCCACCAGGACGAGTTCAAGCAGGCGGCTTTCAGTCAACGGAAGACCAAGTCTGCCCCCCCTACGTGGACGATGTTTACCGGGCCGACAACCGCTTTGGCCCCAAGGCCAGCTATGACCGCCCACCGGTCAGCCCTGATCCGGCAAGGGGCTGCGATGTGGACACCTTTGGTGTCAGTGCTGGTGCTCCGATCCCTGGGGATGCTCAGAACAACCAGAGGGAATCTCTAACGCAAGACAACCCACCCCCAGGCGCCCTTTCCGAGGTGGGCTTGGATGGCTATTGGGAGCGGCGGGCCCGCGTGGAAGGGCTGCGGGTGATCGTGGGCCAGCGGCTGGAGCTGACTCGCACAGATTCTTTGCCTTTGCCTTTGGTGCCCACCGGGGATCCCAACGATCCCACCAAGTTGCAGCCCATTTTCATCAGCAACGAGGCGCGGCAACGGCTAACGCTACGGGATAACCCAGCGGCAGTGCAGGCCACAGCCGTTTACCACTACAGCCACAGAGATGGCCGCTTTCCGATAGCCTGCCTGGCTACGGTGGCCCACCCAGGCTCTCCCTGGAGTTTGCAGCGGGCTTCCACGTTCCCCACAGGCAACCAAGCCAATCAATTGGGCATCAACTTCTTCACCGGGCAGGGCACCAATGTCTGGGAATATGACCCAACCCCGATGCAGGCTCGGCTAGCTCCGGGCACCCCCTTGTGGACGGCCCTCACCAACCTGGCCAATTTTGCCGGCGATCCCGATGGGGCCTATCCGCCGCGTCAAGAGGCGGGCCGCATTCACCCGGATCCGTTTATTACGGCCTTTGGCAACTTCTCGGAGCTGCGGCGGGTTATTGATATCGTCAACCGAGGCACCTCTGTTGACCAATTGAGCCTAGCCGACCAAACCACGCTGCAAACGGCAGGCTGCATGCTGGGCATGCTGGCCGATAACATTCTGCGCATTCGGGAGGCCGCCAATGCCGGGGATCCAGCGGCTCAAACCCTCTGGAACGACATTCAAGCCAGCCGAGCTGGGAACCGAGAGGCGGCCAATCGGTTTTATCTGCCGCTGCGCTACATCTTCCCGACCACCAGTTTCAACCAGACGGATACCCTGGAAACGGAGCGGCGCAGCGCTTACTCCTTCCTTCCGAGCACAGTCAGCTATCAGGCTGTAACCAACTTAAACGAGGTTGCTCTGGAGCCCCGTTCTGGAATTGGCAACTGGGCTTTGCCCCATGCCCCAGCCAATTGCACTGCTGCTGGCCCCAATAGCAACCAATTTGATCTCATTCGGATTGGTAACCAGTGTCATCGCGTGCCCTTCAAAGATTCCGTCTTTTACGATGGCCGCGAGGCAATGGCGGTGCGGGCCCTCAACATCGACCTGGCCCTGCTGACCAACAACGTCAACGGACAGGCCAGGGGGTTGATTAACGGGGACACTTGGCTGCCTGCCGGCATTGGCGAGAACCGAGAAGGAGGGATTTTCTACGCCTTCCGGGAAGATGCCGTGCGGGAAGATGCCATTGCCCGCCCACCCTTGGGCACCTTTAGCACTTACCTGACCAACTGGCGCAACGCAAACGCCCGCGGCACTTTGGGCAGCGCCGGTATTATGAACGCCGGTCAGCCGAATCGAGACACGGCCAACGGCCAAACGGTCTGGGATCCCCCTGTTTCTGATCAAAACCTCAGCCCCAAGCCGGTGGACTACTATGCCGATCCGGATCGGCGGCCCTACGGCTTCCGGCTGCGCAACGGGGCGGTGCTGGCCCGCGGCGGGTTCAGCCTCGATAGGGCGATCTTCGGTCTCTCCTTTGTTTCCGACAACCCCGTTTATATCCAAGGGGACTTTAACCTGCATCAGACGAAGAGCGGCGAGCCCCTGGAGGAGTTTACCACTCGCCTTGCCTTCGGAGCAGACGGTCTTTACAGCAACTTCTACGGGCGGCGGCGGGCCAATGAAGACCGGCGCTTTGCCCGGGCGGCGGAGGATCTTTGGCGGCCCAGCGACGTGTTGGGCGACTCGGTGAACATCCTCTCTGCCGACTTCTGCGATGGCAGCATCGACGATGCCTTTGTCCAGGATGGCACCCTCAATGGCGGCGGCGTTAACTACAACCCCAGGCAGGACTACGACGGTGGGCGGGCATCAGCCCCTCGGCGGTGGGATTACTACGGCTGTCTCAGGGGTGAGAAGGACAGGGATAACCTGGGATTCAACACCTCCTTCCTCAACCAGGCCCTGGTAATCCGCGGCAACAACTGGCCGGCTCCGGATCCCACCAGAGGCGGCGCTGGTGTCCTCCGCTTCGACAACACCAACGGGGCCCAGAACCTGGGCGACAACCTCAACCAGCCGGGTTGGCCGGATGTGTTTGCCCGCGACACCATTCTGGCTCCCTTCGACAACGCCGATTCGGATCCCAATAACGATGACAGAACGGCGGGCGGTGGCGTGCCGGCAGTGCGGCCCTTGCGGGCACCCGATGTGGGCTATGCCAACTTCGGCACCCGCATCTCCGCTTTGGGCAACCCGGTGCTGGATACCTCCCGCTGGGTGATGGTAGCTCCACCTGGGCCTTGCCCGAGCCCTGGTGGCTCTGGGTTGCTGGCCGAGTACTACAACGGCTGGCTGACCAGCCCGCGGAACCAGTACAACCGCAACACAGGGTTTGCCACCAACCCCAGTGGACAGGCGGTGGGCCCCCTGCCTCCAGCCGCTCAAGAGGCCAACCTGCCCTACTTGCGGGCGGTGCGCTGGCCGGATCCGGTGTTCCCGGCGCAAGGAGTACCTGACGCCATTGGTCAGTTTAACAGCAGCGTTACCACCAATAACGGGTTTACCAGCGGTGCTCACACTTGCCCCACGACCAACTTGGGCAGCGCCAACAACGACCAACGCTGGGCCTGTGTGCGAGATGCCATCAATAATCCGAGCAACCTGGCCCCCTTTGCCCGCAGCGGTAGCGGTTTCCCTTGGTGGGGCGGCTTCCAGTACTTTTTTGGCACTAGCACATCGCTGGACTCTCGCTCGCCTTTCAAACGGCGGCTGTACAACAATCCCCCCAGCTGCAACGGCTCTTTGTCTGACATCCTGCAGCCCCTCTGCCGTTTGTCACTACCGCCTGGCAGCCCCGATCGGCGGGATCGCGGCGATTGGTTCTGGATGCCCAGTTGTGGGGAGCCCGATGGCAACAATGGCTTTACGAATCTGCTGACCGATGCAGATGAGCTCAACTTCCCGAGTCACTTCAACTTCTGGCGCTCCTGCTGGCGGCGTAGAAGCGGCTCAGGGCCGAATGGCAACAGCAACGGCAACGACTTTTTCGTGGTGCGCTGGGTAGGGGAGCTGTATCCCCGTTGGTCGGGCCTGCAGAGCTACCGCATTCTCAACGGCGACGACGGCGTGCGGCTGATCATTCGACGGCGGGACGACTCCAGTGCCACTTTTGTCAACAATGGAGCCTGGAACGGAACTCCGCTCAGCCTAGGGCCCAATGCTGCGGGTGCCGAAGCCTGGCAGGATGGCGGCGGTAACCTGGTCACCCTGCGATTAGAGCTGGAGTGCGCGGATCCATCCCAGCCCTCGCCCTACTTGGTGGAGATCCAAACTTACGAAAATACCGGCAGTGCCTCCCTGCGCTTTGCCACCCGCGATGGCAGCGAGTTGGAAGACTACGACCTGCGGTACCTGAAGCCGCTGCAGGGGGTAAACCAACCTTGCCAGCCGGATCCGCTGAAGCCTTTAGCACCCAACCAGAAGTACTGCGCAACCCCCCTCAACTGCGATCCCATCTGGACAGACTGGACTCCTGCATGTAAAACCGACATCTGTGTGGCCACCACCATTACCCAAACCAAAACGGCCACCTTTCCTGCTGGCTGCCCTGGCACTCCGCCGACGCCGATGACTCGCCAGTTCACCTGCAATCCTCAATTTAACTATGGGACCTGGTCGAATTGGTCGCCCGACTGTACCCCAACCCAGCAGTGCAACAAAACCACCATTACCCAAACCCGCAGCCGCACGGTAACGCCGCTCTGTACCAGCCAAAGCCCCTTCACCGAAACCGAAACCCGAGCCTTTACCTGCCAGCCTCCAGGTGCTAGCTGCGGTGCTTGGTCTGAATGGACTCCTCCTTGCACCTTGGCCAACGGTGGCACCAATGTCACCCAAACTCGCAGCCGCACCTGCACAGTGGCAGTTTGCGGAACCAGCTACACCGAGACGCAATCCCAGACGGTCAACTGCCCGCAGACCTGCAACTACAATTGGGGGCCTTGGTCGCCACCCGATTGCAGCCAGGTCAGCGTTTCCTGCGGCCAAACCAAAACGGTTACCCAAACCCGGATAGGCAACCGGATTGACGCCACCAGCAGCCCAAGTTGCCCGGCCACCAAAACGGAGACGCAATCTTTGAACTGTCAAGGCCCTCCCTGCGGGCCAGGTACCTTTGCGCCCGAGGCTCCCGGCAAGAGCCCCTTGGGCGAGTGGATGGCGGCCAAGCCCAACACGGTGGATCTGCGCCCCGTCTGGGAAATCCAAGCGGATCCGGAGCCGGAGACCATCAGCGTGAATACGGTGGCTACTGCTCCTGCCGAGGGAGTGACGATTGCCCTGCAGCCGGAGCTTTCGCCAGTGCTGGAGGTGAAGGCGGGGGTGCCCAAGCCGTCTAAGTGGCCTAACCCTGCTGAAGCTTTGCAGGCGGCCTTCAACTGGATGTTTGGCGAACCGGCCTATGCTGCCCGTGCCGGACTGAAGGGCAATTTGCCCTCTCAGATAGCCAACCCCAGCAAAGAGCCTGGCATCCGCCCTGCTGAGAATATTGGAGCTAAGATTTCTGGAACTCCTGCTGTGGGTACCGATGACTGGGCCCGGCAACTGCGGCGGCAACTGCTCAACGGCAGTGGAGAAATTCGCTGTGGCGATGAACAGGTCACTCCCTCAGACGGTGGCTTCTGGGTGCCGGGGGTATTTCGCCCCAACTTCAACGACCGCTTCAAGTACACCGCCTACACCGGTGACAGCCGACCCAGCACTCTGCGTACCTCTCCTAAAGGTGCCGATCCTACCTTCGAGGATCTCAACAAGAATGGCATTTGGGATCTGGAGGAGCCTTCAAATGTTTTGGAGCGGGATCCACTGTTTGGGTTAGACTTGCCGGATCGGCCAGAGCTAGAGATCCAACCCCAGATGGCGCTCAACCCTTACGCCCGCGTCAACAAAAGCGCCGCGACCCAAGCCTACACTCCCGCGTCCAAGTATGCGGACGGATACTACATTAACCACAAGGGCAGTGAAGATATTCGCAATGGCCTCTGCTTCTACGTCAAGCCCAACGGCAACACCATCCAGGTTCAGATCGACCGTAACGGCGGCGATGGCGATGGCCTGGTCTGGGTGGATGTGGAGCCGTTCACTCTCAGCATCAATCAACCCACCACCGGCTTTGCAGGCAGCAACCCCGTGCTGGGGGTGATCCTGGACGAGGTGACCCGTCGGCCCATTCCGATCCCGCGCTTCCAGGAGCTGGCCCCAGCCGCAGCCGACTTGAACCAGCGCCGCCGCAACGACAACGGCACCCAAAACCGGCAGCTCCAGCCGGCCAGGGAAACGCGGGTAAATGCCATTGCCATCAGCGGTGTGATCCCGTCTCGGCTGGATCAGACGGGCGGGGGCATGCACAACTTCCTGCGCCTCAACGAGCTGTGGAGAGATGTCAACCTCTTTTTCAGCGGCTCGATGATCCAGCTCAACTACAGCACCTATGCTACCGGCCCCTTCCTGCAGCACAGCTTTGAGCCACCCGATCTGGTAGCCGATCCAACCTTTGTGCGGGGCTACGACTACTACTACCCACCCAACCGCCGCTTCGGCTACGACGTGGGTCTGCAAATTGCCCGTCGTCCCAGCGCGGTGTCGGCCCGCTTCCAATTCCCCTCCAATACCCGCACCGAGTTCTTGCGAGAGCTGGATCCTCAGGATCCGTATGTGCGGCGGCTGCGCTGCGGGCTGCAAGCTCAGCCAGATGTGCCCCTGCAGGCGGCTGCTCGGATTGGAGGCTGCAACGAATTCAACTGATATTGACTTCCCATGCCAGGGGTAGATTCAAGATAGGCAGATCTGGGCGAGCGCTGGAGGGGATATGAAAAGGTGGCGGCTTTTGCGGCAGCAATTGGAAGCAGAAGGCTTCACGCTCATTGAGGTCTTGGCCTCGGTGGTCATCGTGGCTTTGGCCATGGCTGCCCTTGCTCCTGCTCTCACCCTGATCGCCTACCGGCGGGCCATGACGGAGCGGATAGAAGTGGCCAATCAACTGGCCCGGGCTGAGGTGGATCGGATCCGCACGCTGGTTGACCTGGAGCTGGCCGCTAACCCAGTTGCCTTTCAGAACCCGGCTCAGTTGGCCCGTCTGCCCAGAGTTGGAGCGAATCCCCTGGCAAGTACCCCAGCACCGGCCACTATGGATACTAACGGGGCCAATTATTCGATTCGCTTGGCTCAAATTCAGTTGCCAGGACGCAACCCTGAAGAATATGTCATTCAAACCTTTCGCAGTGGTGGTGGAGATTGTATTGACCGACGCAACAACACCGTGATTGCGGGGGTTCCCTGCACCTTCCTGATGGGGGTGAGGGTTTACCACCGCTTTTCTTTTGACCCAGCGACCCGACAGGCCCTTCCTGGGTTGCGAACCGAGTCGGTCTCTGCCAACCAGAACTTGGCCAATGCCGATGTTTGGCTATTTCCCATGGCCAGCTCGATTGTAGAAATCAACTTGGCTGCCAATTTGGGCGATGTTTGCCGGGGGATCCTGGCCAGCGTCCAAGCCAGCGGTGGAACCCCAGCCAGCAACTGTGAGGCATTTCCTCTGCCCGGCAGCCCCTAGCTCATTGCCCTGAGGCGGATTGGCAGGATCCCTCTCTGGATTTACAAGATATAAGGTAGTGGTGTTTCCCTATGTTCAAGGTCTTACGCCGGAGGGTTAATCAGAGTGCGGGGTTTACCCTCATCGAGCTTTTGGTGTCGCTGGTGGTAGCCTCGATCTTTCTGTTGGCCACGGGCATGATCGTCATTGAAACCATGCGGGTGGATCGGGAAGAGACGGGGCGCACTCAGGTGCAGGCGGAGCTGACCCAGGCCATGCAGTATATCCAGCAGGATCTGGCGGAGGCGCTTTACATCTACAACGATGCGGAACAGCCCAACGGAGACGGAACGCCAGATCTCATTCAAGAGCTTTACACCCCTGGCTGGATTCGCCGCCCCGATGGGGCCATTCCAGTGGTCGCCTTTTGGAAGCTGAATCCGATCCCACGCGATTGCTATCAAGGCCCTCCGGCGTTGCAACAAATCCGAGAAGGCCGAGTAACTTTGAAGGAAAGACCTTCAGGCATTTCCCAATCTGATTGGGAAAACATTCGCAGCCGCCGCAACATCTACACCTTGGTTGTGTATTACTTGCAGCGCAACTACAACAACGCCGGTAACCCAGACGGCAGCACCCCCTGGGAGGGTAATGCGCGCATTGCTAGGTTTGAGTTGCAACCTCTTAATGACACATGCACTGAGCGCAGCCGATTTTTTGTCGAGGATCCGGATCCCTTCCGGGAAGGCTTTCTGGTTTGGCCCTCTGAGCAAGCTAGGGCTCGCCAAACTCCCATTGCTGGGGCAGGCAATCAAGGTAATCGACTGGTAACTCTGGTCTCCAACATCTTCAGCAGCCGGCAGGACAGCCCCCAGGTTGCTCCCCCTTGCCCACAGGGCTATGCCTTTGGAGGAGGCCGACCCAACGGGGTTACCTTCTCGGGGTTGGGGGTCAATCAGAACGATGTGGGTTTTTATGTCTGTGTCCGGCGCGGTGGCTCTGCGAGCCTTCCCCAAGATGTGATTGTGAACATTACAGCAACCGCTATGGAACGCTCCAGCCCTGGTTTGTTCCGGCGCTACATTCAAGATGCGACGAGTGTCGATGCGGAACAGGTGTCGCGGTACTTGACGGCGATGCAAACTCAAGTTTTAGCCCGTGGTGTGTTCAATCGTCAAGCCTAGTCAAGCCCATATGACTTGCCCAGAGGGGGGATTCCTGCCTATGCTGGCCTCGGTGAGCGGATCTAGACGGATTGCACCTGCCCAGACAAGGGGCTTTACGCTGATAGAAGTCTTGGCGGTTATTGTCATCATCGGCATCTTGGCTGTGCTGGCCGTTCCCTCTGGGATCAACATCTGGGCGCGGATCCAGCTTGAGGATGCGCAGAACAGGGTGGAGCGAGCCTTGCGCACTGCCCGCACTAACGCCAGAGCCTCTCTCCTGGGCCGAGCTTGGGTGGTGCAGGTGGACAATTCGGATCCGATCGTTCCGACTCTGGTCATCCAAGATGGGGAGGGCCTTTGCGATGAACCCACCCCCTGTCAGCGGCTACGCCTGAACAATTTTGTAACTGTAGCCAACACCTTCAATGACGGAAGGGCGGTTTTTGAATCCGATGGCCGGGCCCGTCAACTGGGTCGCTTTGTAGTCAGCAGCACCTACTCTCAGGGAGAAAACCGCTGCGTGGTGGTAAGCACCTTAATCGGTACCATTCGCAAGGACAACAACCCTGAGTGTGGCAGCGTGGTAGAGGGAGAATAGTTGGGGTAGGATGGTCGGACTGCCGCCCTCACCCCCGGCCCCTCTCCCAAAGGGAGAGGAGGGTTTGGGGGGCTGGTAATGCTGTAGGTTCCTTCTATGCTCACGGCTTCCCCACCGCTTGTTTTTCCCTGGCAAACTCGTCAGCCGTCTCTCTTGGTGCTGGCGGATGGCACTTCCTTTGCCGGTTGGTCTTTTGGGGCGCCGGGCACGGCAGTGGGCGAGGTGGTGTTC
>NZ_JANSIO010000040.1:0-7338 GCF_047462195.1 Synechococcus sp. R3-13
AGATATGGCCCACTGCTTCTTGGAAAGGCACCCGCTGAATGGGAGCAAAAAAAGCCTCCCGGGGTGATAGCCGTTGTGGTGGCAAGCAAGGACGGGGCAGTTGTGCCAGCCGCTGCATTTTTTCCATTGCCGCTCTGGATGGGCGGGATCCCTGAAAATGTTGCGACAGGGCGGCGAAACTTTCCACCAGCCGGTCGATATCTCGCTGGGTGTTGCCGATGCTAACGATAAAGACCACGTTGTGCAGAGTGGACATCTCCGGCTGCACGTGGAAGTGATCGTTAACCCAGTCGTGAGCGTCGAAGCCGAACAACCCCAGCTCTGTCACCGTTACCGTGAGACGGGTGCGGTCGAAATCGAAAAAACCAGGGGTGGAGCCGATACGCTCTGGGCCAAAACAGCGCAAGCCGGGGATGCGGTTGAGACGGGCGCGGGCTTGATCTGCCAAAGCCAAGGCTTGGCCCAGCAGGGCTTCCCCTTCTAAGGCCATCTGCCGCCGTGCCACATCCAGCGACATCATCAGCACATAGCTGGGACTGGTCGATTGCAGCAGTTGCAGAATGTTGCGCACCCGGTTGGGGTCGATACGGGATCCCTGCAGGTGGAGCAGCGAGGCTTGCGTCATGCCGGAGATCACCTTGTGGGTGGACTGCACCACCAGATCGGCTCCGGCTTCCAAGGCCGAGATGGGCAATTGCGGATGAAACCCAAAATGGGGCCCGTGGGCCTCGTCCACCAATAGCGGTAGGCCATGGGCATGGGCGATGGCTGCCAGAGATTCCAGGTCGCAGCAGACCCCGTAGTAGGTGGGGCTGACTACCAAAACGCCTTTGGCATCGGGATGCTCCGCCAAGGCCCCCTCCAAACCGGCTGGGGTAATCCCGTGGGCAATGCCCAGCTCCGGGTCAAAATCCGGCTCGATATAGGCCGGCACCGCCCCAGAGAGGATCACCCCGGCAATGGCGGACTTGTGGCAGTTGCGCTGCAACAAGATCTTGTCGCCTGGATCGCACACGGCCATCACCAGTGTTTCCACGCCACAGGTGGAACCGTTGACCAAAAACCAACTGCGATCCGCTCCATATGCTGCTGCCGCCAGCTCCTGGGCCTCCCGGATCACGCCATCGGGGTCGTGGAGGTTGTCCACCTCTGGCAGCTCGGTCAGATCTGCCCGGAAGACGTTCTCTCCCAAAAAGGTCCGCAAGTCGGCAGGGATCCCACGTCCCTGTTTGTGGCCTGGCGTGTGAAAAGGAGCCTTATCCAAGCTGCAATAGTGGCGGATGGCCTCAAATAGAGGTGCTCGCTCCTGGGCTTTGCGATCCAGCGAGCGCAAGCAACGAGAGGTTTTGGACAGATTGGACAGAACCACAGACCACTCCTCAACACACCAGGTGGGCATTTTGTGATTATCCATCCCAATGGAGGCTAAGTCCACCGCTGGCGCTTTTCCTGCTAGCCTGGGTTTTCAGGTGGCCTTTCTTCTTCTTCTGCAATCTTGCCTGCGATGTTCGAGAAATTGCCCTTCCCCGTCAGTACCCTCGTTTTGTTGGCCGGGGCTGCCGCCACGGCTTGGGGCTTTGCCCACTACAACGATCCCACCCTCAATCTCATCGGCCTGTTTGCCGGGATCCCCTTGCTGTTGGGAGGGATAACCATGAAGGTAGTGGAACTCAAGCCGGTACCTGCCCTGGCCGCCCCTTCTCTCGAGGTGATCCAAGCCCGCGCCCAGCAGGCCACGGAAATTCAAAAGCAAGTCCGCGCCGATATCACCAAATATAGCTACGGGGCTAATGCCCACCTGGAAGATGCCCTGGAGTTTCTGGGTCTGCGCGGCCCTCTGGAAGCAGATCTGCCCAAGGTGAGAGGGTACAGAGAAGAGCTGCGAGATGGCCGGTATACCTTGGTGCTTCTGTTCGATTCCCCCAAGGTTCCCTTCCAACAATGGCAGGAAAGCTACCAGAAAAAAATGCAAGGCTTCTTTGGCCGAGATGTGGAGGTGCAACTGGGGCAGCCCCAAGAAAATCAGGTGGAATTGGCGCTTGTTGCCCGAACAGGATCCCTGACCACCTGAGCAAGGCTTAACCTTCCACCTCATCTGTCAGTTTCACGACTTTTTCACGGGTCGGCTCTTAGAATCAGAGCATCTCATAGGGAAGGTGTGTTGAGGACTGAAACACTAGAGGAAGGATAACCAGGGATCCCATTGGCTGGGATCCCTATTTTTTTCCATCGAGGGGGCGGGAAAGAATTAACGGGATCCCTCTCTGAGCAGCACAAGGATAACCCCGGCAATGATGCTAATCGTGGCTCCTGCGATCAAGCTGGTTGCCAGCCGCTCTAGCCGCTCCCCAACCGATTGAGCAGTGTCGAACTTGAAGCCCAACTTATCGACATCGGCGGAAAGTTTGCTGACACTTTGGGAGAGGTTATCCACCCTGTCGGTCAGGCTATCTACTCGGTTAGTCAGGTTGTCTACTCGATCCGTGAGGTTATCCACCTGCTCGGTCAAGCTATCCACCCGGTGAGACAACCCATCGACGCGCCCCAGCACTTCCCTCTGCTGGTTCACCAAAACTTCTACAACACGCTCAATCCGGTCTAGCCGATCCTCTGTGGGGGTTGTCATCAAATTGATCTCGTAGGTTCCTAATCTTAAAGTAAACAAACGAGCAAGGGATCTTTGTTGGTAAAGACTCTCCAGCCCATCAGGCTAACTCTTATGGGCCTCAGCCGCTTGATCCTGAATAATCCAGGTACGCAGGATTTGAATTTCATCAGCGCTCAAGTGACCTAGGCGATCCATGCCGGTGCCGTTGCGACGAATATAGGCCAATTCTGGGGATCCACTGCGTCCGATAAAAGATCCGGGAGACTCTCCCTGGGGATCACTCACAGGAACCCTGGGCGTAGGTTCAGCTCCTTCCCTGCCCTGCGACAACAAACTCAGGGCATCCACTCCCCCCCCCATTCAAACGGATCCCTGCAGCTCGCTGGATGACAGCATGACGAGCTAACCAACGCGGTTTGAGCAACTCGCTATTTTCCGATCCCGGCGTTACATAACGCATCACCGCAGCATAACTATCTAAAGGGCTGCGCCGCATCCGACCGGCCTGCTGATGACAACCTACACAACTGGCTTCTAGCAAGGGCTTAATATCTCGCTGGTAACTGTACTGAGGCTCGGTGCGGAAAGTCAATTCTATGGGCTTTTGTAAATCCAGCTCTTTGGCTGCAGGCAAGAGTATTCTGTAATCTGTGCTGTAGCTGAGTAGCTGTAAAGGCTGAAAGATCAGCTCGTTTCCTTGAATGTCAAAGGCCACCTCCACAGGGGGTTGGATCCCGAAGGCTAGACCTGTTATTCCGGCTGGAAGCTGTCGATCAAAACGCAGATGGATATTTTGGTCAATTGGGATCCCTCTTTGGCCATTGGAAGGATTGCTGGAGACCAATGCAATTCCAGTTGGAGGAGGAGCAGTAAATTCTAACTGGGCTTGCTGCAGCGGTGCCCGCGGCTGTAAAAGAGCCAACGTATTAGGATAAAAAGTGCTGAATTGTTCCAGTTGGGCAGGAGAGGGGGCCTGCTGCCAAACGCTACGAGGCATTCGCACTGTGAATAGGGGTACTTGTTGTTCCCCAGCTTGTCCCAATACCTCCAAAGTGATTTGCTCTGACTGCGGTTGAGCTTGAAATTGTTGGGCCAAAGCTTGCCAAACCAAAGGACGCGATTGTTCCACTAGTTGTGAATAACTCTGCCCTTGTACCGATAGAGAAATGCGATGGGTTTGTGTCCAGCCTACTCTTGCCCATGCCAAAATCAAAGCCAGCCCGAAGCTAAGCAGCAAGGATCCCAGCCTGACCCAAGGTCGATAGCGAGAGTTCGAACTCAGCATTGATGCACAATTTATCTCATAAAAGTGGATGGCCAAAAACGATGAAATTCTGTATTTCGCCTTAATCTTCCAATATAACTGGAGTAATCAAGACGACAACCTCACTTCTAGTATTTGTTGTGTTTTGTCTGCGGAAGAGGGAGCCAAGTAAAGGAATTTCAGAAAGAAGTGGGACTTTATCAACAGATACTCGATCTTCCTCTTGTATCAATCCTCCAAGAAATAGTGTTTCTCGATCTTTAAGTCTGGTTTGCAATGTTCCTACAGAACGCTGATTGAGCAAACTAATAACAGTGCCATCAGAAAGTGTAATTTGACTGCCAATAGATGAGATCTGTGGAAGAAGGTTCAGCGTAATGTAGCCGTTATCATCGATCCTGACATTCTGAATGAGTAAATTGACTCCCGCATTTCCTTTCTCAAAAACGACAGTTGATGTGCCAGTCGCAGGATCTGTTTGCAATCTCCTATTGGTGATAACTTCTTGGCCAACCACAATAGCTGCGCCAGTGTTATTCGCGACTACTACTTTTGGATCGGCCAATATCTTAGCTGTTCCTGAAGCAATGGCTGCATCTATACGAGCTGCTAGAGATTGCTGTAATCGATTCAAGGTGTTAAACACAAGTGAGCCTCCAGTCCCTGCAGCAGGAAAAGAACCAACATTAGGAACTGAGGATCCTGCAGGTTGGTCAAGAGGAGTTCCACCGAAGACAGTGTTATCTCCAGACCCCAGAGCAAAGTTGCCAGAAGCACCGCCTAATGCAACTCCCAGATTAGAGTTGTTATTGAGATTGATTTCAATAAACCTAGCACTAATTAAGACCTGCCGACTTCTCAAGTCAATTTGCGCAAGATATGCTGCAATTACATCATGTTGGGTAGGTGTGGCAACAATAGTTAGCGAATTTGTTCTTGGATCTGCTTGAATGGCTGACTCTTGAGCTAAAGGGATATTTGATGCTTCCAAGATTCCCTGGATTCTATTTCTGATTTCACTCGGAGTAATACTTAGTTGCCTAGCATTGATTTCAACTGTTCCTCCTCCCCCTGCAGTTCCCGAAGCGTTAAAGTTAAAAGTTTGCTCTGTTTCTTCGATTCTCAGTTGATTGAGTCTATAGGTTTTGACAATCTGCTGGCCAACTCCAGGGAGTGTAGTGCCGATAAAAACCGTTTGCCCTGAACGAGATGCTTGAAGTTCCTTCAGGCGCAAAATAAAGTTAAATGTTTCTTGTAGAGGTGAATCAGCCACATCTAAGGAAATCGTCAGGTCTGGAGGGACGTCATTGAGAACTACGTTCAGTCCAGCTCGACGCACCAGCAGACTCAACACATCACCCACAGGGGCATCCTTGAGGGTTAAGGTAATTGTGGCATTTGAACCCAAGTTAACTGGAGGGGGAGCCGGAATAATATTGCCGACAGCAAGATCTCCGGCCGGAGGAGCCACTGCTCGACCTTGAAACGGAGACGCACTGGGATCAGTAGCTCTCGAAGGCAGCTGAGGTTGGTTAAGCTGGCCTACAGAAGGCACCTGAGAAATCACGGGCGGAGCAGGAACAGCAGGTGCAGGAGGAGCCGCTTGAGTTGTCTGCGGAGGGGCAGGGTTTTGAGCGACCGGTTGGGAGGCAGGGGCAGGAGCTGCGGGCTGAGGAACAGGAGCCACGGGCTGAGGTCGGTTTAGTGACGCCGGTTGGCCGGGCGCTACTGGGTTGGACGAGGGTTGAGGGGGAACCGCCGCTAGGGGGGCCGGTGGAGCAGAGGGTAGGCCCTCAAAGTCGAAGACCAACTGCGTCGGGCTGCGCCGAGCCAGCAAGCCTTGGGGAGCTGCGGCCACACCGGCTATTTCTATCCGCACGCTGTCGTTGCTCAACTGCCGGGCCTCAATGAAGCGCACCCCCGGCAGGGGAGACTCTTGGCGATAGCGGCCCTGGCTTCCGCTCAATTGAGCATTGGTGATGTCCCCGATCCAAGATTGTCCCTGCTGGGTAAAGAACACCTGTGGGCGAGCGCCCCCTTCGGTGTTGATCTCCAACTGCATGCGGTTGCCGTTGGGCACCAGGCGGATATCTGTGATGCGGCTGAGGCGTTGCGGGTTTGCGGAGGTCAACTGTTGAGCGGCTGCCTCATTGACCCGGCTTTCTAAGGCCAATGGGGGCAGGGACAGGATCAAGCCCAACGCACACCCATAAGCAACTCGACGGTTCATCATCCTCACACCTCACTCCTTCACCCAGTCGTATTCTTGCTTCACCTCGCCACGGGTGCCTTTGGCCTCGTTCACCCCGTGCTTCCCTAATCAAAGCCGAAATCTCGGACTTTGCCACTACCTGTAGCCGTTTCGGAAGAAATTTTTCCCAGATCTTCGATTCGGCAACACTATCCGTGCTGAACCGGCGGTTGTTCCCGTCTTCTGAAAACCAGAGGGGATCCCGCACTGGCAGGATCCCCCCCTGAGTCAAGGCATGGCTGGGCTACTGACCAGGTGCCGTTTGCCCTTCAGGTGGAGGAGCAGTGCCCAACGGAACGTCTTTGTTGTAGATGTAGGCAATCAAATCAAAAGCAGCGTCCAGTTCCCCTGTGTCTTGAACAGGATTTAAGCTGATGTTGCTCACCCGGAACAGCGTGCGCAGACGTTCTATATCTCCCATCAGATTGATCAGCTCCGTATAGGGGCCACGCAGAGCGACACGGGTGGTCTGCACTTGGATGGCGGGAGCGATGATCCCGGGCACTTCCGGATTGGCCGAAGACGCTGGAGTCAGTGGAGAAGGGCTAAAGCTGCGCAGCTCGCTGTTGGGCTGCCCTCGCACCAGCCGGTTGAGATCCAGCAGTTGCGTGGCGGCATTCTCGGGGGTGGAGAGCAGGGCACTGATCTGTTCCCGCTCCACGCGGGCTCTCTCGATCTGGTTGGGCACATCCTGCAAACCGGCAATCTGGCTCTTTATGTCCTGCAACTGGGTGGTTTTGTTGGCTACCTCCCTTTCCAAAGCCTGTACCTCCTCGATCAAGGGGCGAAGTTGGGTGAAGGCCAGAAACCCCGCCGCGCCTAGCCCTGCGATCCCGATTAAAAGACCAATTCGAATGGGGGTCAGCTCCACGCCCAGCAGTACCGGCGGCCCTGCCGGGGGAACCACCAGTTGTTCGTCGGGAAAACCTTCAACAGATCCAGTCATCAGTTCGCCTCCACTCGACGCAAAATGCGGATCTTTTCAACCAAGCCTATCGCTCCCCGCTGCTCCAGCTCGCGGGTAAATTCTGGGTCGGGATCCCCCAGGGTACGGATGGTTACGGTTATGCCGTAGGTGACGCTGGGCTCGGTTAGGTCTGTGCCGTCCACCCGGGAGCTGCTGTTCAGGACGGCGCTGGTAACAAAGTTGGAATCCAGCAGGGTGAGCAAAAAGTCGTTCACCAGGGGAAAGTCCAGCGCCCCTCCTTGGATATT
>NZ_JANSIO010000041.1:0-12548 GCF_047462195.1 Synechococcus sp. R3-13
TGGTCAAAGCAACGGCCTAGTCCTCTCCAGCAGGTTTATGGACGGGCTTTTGCCGTTTGCGCCGGGGGGAGCAGCGGCAGGGAGTTTGCCGGAGTGCCAGAACGACGGGCTACCTTCACCCGATCCACCCGTGGCCCCTCCATGCGCACCACCTGAAACTCCATCTCTTGGTAGGTGAACTTTTCCCCAGCACGTGGGATCTTCTGCATGTGGTAGATCAAAAAGCCCCCCAGCGTTTGGTAATCCTCGTGCAGAGGCAGGTTGAGGCCACAGCGCTCGTTGATCTCTTCAATATCTAGCTGAGCCTGGATGAGCAAGGTATTTTCGTCAAGTTCTTGGATGTCCGGCTCCTTGGTGTTGGGATCCGGGCCATCGGAGAGCTTGCCGACAATCTCCTCCACCAAGTCTTGAACGGTAATCAGGCCCGCCGTG
Organism: Synechococcus sp. R3-13; assembly: GCF_047462195.1. NCBI lineage: Bacteria > Bacillati > Cyanobacteriota > Cyanophyceae > Synechococcales > Synechococcaceae > Synechococcus > Synechococcus sp. R3-13. The sequence continues at coordinate 433 of NZ_JANSIO010000041.1, forward strand.
CCACCAAACTCATCCACCACCACCACCATCGGCCAGTGGTGCTGCCTCATTTCGGGCAACAGTTCGGCAATTGGCTTGTTCTCCGGCTCAAAGTGGGCCTCGCGGATAAAAGGCGTGATGGGGCTGTGGAGGTCGATGGATCCCTTGGCCAACTGGCCGATCAACTCCTTAACGTGGATCAGCCCGCGGATGTCATCCAAAGACTCGCCGTAGACCGGGTAACGGGAGTGTCCTGATTCGGCCACCTCGGCCAGCACCTCTTGCACCGTTGCAGTTTCCGGCACCGCGTCGATGCTGGTACGCGGGATCATCACCTCGCTGGCCACCGTCTCGCCGAACTCGAAGATGTTGCTCAACAGCTCTCGCTCTTCCGCCTCAATGTTGCCCGACTCCACCGAGGAAGCGATCAACAGTTGCAGCTCCTCCACCGTCATGGTGCTGTAAAAGGAGCTGGCCTCCGGAATCTGGACTCCCAAAAGCCGCAGCACACACCGAGAGGAAAAGCGGGGCAGCTCTACAAAAGGTCTTAGGATACGGCTGACCAAACGATTGAGCCAGGCCAGTTGCAGCGCAATCGGCTCCGAATAGAGGATGGCCAGAGTCTTGGGGATCAGCTCCCCCACCACAATCTGAAAATAGGTGAGCAGCGAAAACACCACTACCACCGCCACCCCCTGCATAAGGGCCGGATCCACACCCTGAAACCAGTCCAAGCGGCTCAAGGCCAAAAACAGCGTGGGCGAAACTTGGGTGGCTCCAATCCAGCCCAGCAATACACTGGCCAGAGTAATGCCCAACTGGGTGGTGGAGAGGGCATATTCCAGTTGTTCCTGGGCTTTTTGCACAAGAGCTGCCTGCCGGTTCCCTTCGCTCGCCAACTGCACCATGCGGGAGCGCCGCGCCGATACCAAGGAAAACTCGACTGCGACAAAGAAAGCGTTGATGACCAGAAGACCGATGACCCAAAGGAGACTAAGCGACGCATCTCCCCACGAAAGCTCAGTGTTGGGGAAAGTAGCCGCCGAGGCTAAAGGGGGGTCGTCCATCAGGGGGAGCAGCAAGACGGATAGACAGCATTCTAGCTCAGCCTGACTCGGCCACCTGTCCTCGGCCGGCAGTCGAACTGGTTTCAGCTATCCGTCAACTATCGATGACGCCCTCTCCATGCCCAAAATGCAAAGGATCCCCGGCTTTCGCAGTTCTCAAGGTCGCTACTTTTTCATCAAGCAGTAGCAGCTACAGCCTTTTCCGGCAACGCTCACCCCCGCCTATGCAGGGGGCATCTCCTGGGTGCTAGTCGTCGATATCGACAATATTGCCGGTAGTGGCATCGATCTTGACTTCAATATCGTTGGTAAATTTCACTTCCCAAACTAGGCGCCCATCTTCGCGCTCCAACTCAACTTCTTTAATCACGGCATTGGGCACGGCAGATCGAGCGATCCGAATAGCTTCCTCAATGGGGATAGGCAGAGCAGAAGATTGGGCAAAAGCAGTTTTCATGCTCCCACCTACCAGTAGCATCGGGCCGCCGAGGGGCAAAATGCCAAGCAAAAGTAAGGAAGCAATAGAGAGTTTTGCAGGTCTCATTTGCAACTGTTTGAGTAACCCCATCCTTACCCTACCACCCTGGAGTAAAAGAAGCCTTGCCACAAGGAGCACCGTTGCCTTCGCAAGGAGTTCATCCCCCTTGCGTCATAGGGTGTAGTTGCTCGGCCCCTCTTCGGCTATGGACTGTTTGCTCCTCCAATCCAGCCCTCTCAGAAATGGACTGGCTGAAGAACACCGCTGTAGGGAAGGAATGCACCTACACCCATCTCGAGTGCTGCTGCCCCAGGCAGAGAAGCAATGTCGGCGTCCTGTGCAGCTCCAAGGTTGGGGCTACTGGCGCTGCATGAATCGGTGATAATATTCCTACCTCTCATTCCTACCCCGGTGGGTGCCGACCATGCCAGATTTTCTGCCCTACGCCTACTTTCAGGGCCAGATTGTCCCCTTTGCTGAGGCGAAGATCTCCATTGCCACCCATGCTCTGCACTACGGGACAGCGGCGTTCGGCGGCCTACGCGGGATCCCTGATCCGCAAAACCCGGATCAAGTTCTGGTGTTCCGTCTGGATCGCCATTGCCGACGACTGAGTCAAAGCGCCCGCCTGCTCTGTTTTGATCTCCCTGCTGAACGGATTGAGCAGGTGATCGTCGAGCTGATCCGAAAAAACCGTCCCTCCACGTCTTTCTACATCCGCCCCTTGGTGTACACCTCCGACCTAGGCATCTCGCCGCGGCTGCACAACATTGAGAAAGACTTTTTCGTGTACGGCTTGGAACTGGGGGACTACCTCTCGCCAGAGGGAGTCAGTTGCCGCATCAGCTCTTGGGCCCGGCAAGAGGATCGCAGCCTACCATTGCGGGGCAAGATCACCGGCGCCTACATCACTTCCTCTTTGGCCAAAACCGAGGCGGCGCAGGCTGGCTATGACGAGGCCATTTTGATGAACTCCCAGGGCAAAGTGAGCGAAGCCTCGGGCATGAACATCTTCATCGTGCGCAATGGCGTGCTGATTACCCCCAGCTTCGACCAAGATATCTTGGAAGGGATCACCCGCGACAGTGTCCTCACCCTGGCCCGTGATCTGGGGATCCCTACCCAAGAACGGCCTGTCGATAAGTCGGAGCTGTTGATTGCCGATGAAGCTTTCCTGACTGGCACTGCTGCCAAGATTACGCCCATCCGCCAGATCGAGCAGTACGTCCTGCCCCCCTCCCGCCCCATCACCGAGCAGTTGCGGCAGAAGCTGACGGCAATTACCGAAAATCGGGATCCCGTCTATGCCCATTGGGTGAAGGTGATCCCTCTGAAAGAAAGCTAGTCCCTAGTCGAGGGGAGAAGCGTCATTATTAAACTGAGCACTCTAGATGGGTAGAGGGGGATCCCTTGCACGAAATTTCCATCACCTGGGCCGACTACCACCGCAAAATCGAGGAGTTGGCCGTCAAAGTCTACGAAAGCGGGTGGGAATTCAACCAAATCGTCTGTATTGCCAAGGGGGGGCTGCGCATCGGCGATACCTTGGCCCGTCTTTTCGACCTGCCCCTGGCTATTCTCTCAGCCTCTTCCTACTCTGGGCCCGGTAACCGCCAGCGGGGGCAACTGACCTTCTCGCGGGATCTAGCCATGACCACCGCCAACCTGGGCAGCCACGTGCTGTTGGTGGACGATCTGGCAGACTCTGGCATGACCCTAAAGCGCTCTGTCCACTGGCTCAAGCACCACTACGGCTTCTACATCGAGGAGATCCGCACCGGCGTACTGTGGTACAAGGCCGCCTCCGTCTATCAACCCGACTACTATGTGGACTATTTGCCGGATAACCCTTGGATCCACCAGCCCTTTGAGCCCTACGAGCAGATGACGCCTCAGCAGCTGATGCAGTTGCTACGCTCTTCCGGTTAACTTTTCTTTATCACCTCAGGGCTCTAACCAGTAGGAAACTCGAAGCGGGGCAGCTTATCCAGGGCAGGCTGGATCCCTGCGGGGATTCGCTCGTGAGTAAGGGGGTAGTAGTAATCAACCCGAGCCAGTAGTCGCTTCCACTGCTCAGAGTTAAGAGTTTTAACCAAAGAAATAGACGGCTCAACACTTAACTCGTGTCCCAAATCCATAAGCTCGATAGTAACGTTAGCTGCTGCGGCTTCCAGAACTGACTCCGCCATCCCGTAGTCTGGCTCTGCAGACACGATCAAAGCGTAATGCTGAGGATTGGAACTAAGCAGAATAGACTTTAGTAAAGGCTCCAAGCTTGCAGTAACTGATTCCCGAAGATTTGGATCCCAATCGGGAAAAAGAGCTAGATTAATCTGGCTTAGATAAATCCCTAAAGTAGTAAAACTCAGTTGCTCTGCGGAAGCAGGCGTCAAGCTTTGCTTCTGGTGTTCCAGCGAGGCATCGCTAAACTTTAAGCTCATTTCAATTTTCTCATCTTCAGTGGTCAATAGTACATGCCTTCCCTCTCTTTTACTATGGCTGGTTAGGTGTATGATAGAAATAGGAGTGTGAGGTAGGTAAGGCTCAACAAGTAGGTTTTGCCTTGGATCCCATTTTGGCAGTCCGTAGTGACAAGTCCAATTGCAATAGGCAGGTAGAAGTTCTGTTTCCTTAAGTAGCCCATCTAGATAGACCGCTACATTTAGAGCGAGTTGATCGGTTATGATAGAAGGTCTTCTAGCTAAAGCTTGAGAAAGCCGAAAGTCCCAAAGATCCCAGTGCTTGGCAGTATAGGACATTGCAAAAACACCAGCATTAAGGAGGGGGTACGTATGTAAGTCCTCGACACTCAGACTGGGAAAGTGGTATCTGTAAGCTTCACTAAGATCAATTAGGTAATCTTTTGGGCCATAGAGTAATCTATTCCCTCGGTCAATCTCCGGAACAATAGCTAGCCCTCGCTTTTTGCTTCGCTGGATGAGCAAGTCAATCCCGAACCAATCCTGAACCCAAGCATCTGCGTCAATCCAAATATAAACTTCATAGTCTGGAAAGTACCTACGTAGCCGGGGCCGAGCTAGTAATCCCCGCAGATAAGAAGGCACACTCTCAACTCCAGCAAAGTTATAGTTCCAATCCGGCTCAACAATGTAATTGACGTGTTTTGAAAGCCAGTCTACTTGCTCAGGGGTACAGCCCAAATCGAAGAAGCCTATCTCAACAGATTTACCCTGCTCCTTACCTCGGATGGAAAGAACAGTTCCCTGCACTAGATCGAAGAACTTGGAGTCGGCTGCGGTGATAATAACTACTGATTTCATACCAAAAGATAGTTAGGGAGATAGGAATTGCCTAGAACCAGACAACTTTTTTATTTTAATTTAATTTACTTGGTCGCAATTATGTTTAGACTAACAGGTTTACCGAAAACAACCATTTCACTACAGTCATTAAATAAGCCGAACCGATCTACCTTGCGGATAATCCGAAAGCCTGCCTGAGTCAGCAACATGAACAGATATTCCCACGAGAGACCAACTTTGTGATAGTCATACTCATCTGTCTGTCCACCAAACATCATGCGCATAATACTAAATCGCTGCTCGGCGGAAGCTCCTTCCTCTATATAAAGGTGACAAAGAGTAGGTAAGTCAGGAACACTAATCATTAACTGGCCACCGAAATGTAAAACTCGATGCCACTCTTTGAGAACAACAGGCAATTCTCGCACATAGTCGAAGTGCTCCAGAACGTGGGAGGCGTAGATGGCTTCTACGGAGTTGTCTTCAAATTGACTGAGATCCATAGCGTTGCCAACGTAATCCACGTACTCTCTTGGTTGGATGTCTAGGATCTTCCAGTCTGGATGGGGATCTTTTCCCCCTATATGAAGGCGGATACGCTGACTGACCTGGAGTCTAGGTTCACCCCCGTCTAGAGGAGGAACCTGGTCGATAATCTGATGTTTATGAGCCAGATCAAAATAGGTTTTTTCAATAGCCATAGCCAAACGTTTTGGATCCCAGATGATCGACTTACTGTAGGACTCTCGAATAGTCTGTTTGGCCTTGGCCAGTCGCTCTGGATTGTTAGCCAGCTGGATTCCTCGCTCAATAAATTCTTCAACTGACCAGGTAATACAGTCATCAAGACCTATATTCCTAAGTAAGCTATAGCTCATTCGGCCGTAGTAATGGCGACCTACTAAGGTAAGAACTGGCACACCCATGTAGAGAGCTTCCATAGTGTGGGTTGCACCTGTGTAGGGAAAGGTATCGAGAACAAGATCCACCAAAGCTAGTTGGCCCCGGTGCTCTTCCACGCTGCTTGCTTGAGATAGAAAACGGACGCGATCCAAAACATCCAATTCCTTAGCTCTTTCCTGGTAACGCCTGATAACCGTGGCAATTTCCCCCGAGCCTTTGACGATCAAGATCCCCTTGGGAACAGCTTTCAGGATTTGCAGATGGGCATCAATACATTCGGGGGTACGCTTGTAAGCACTGGCCGCAGTTAGGAAAACAATATCTTGCGGGCCTATTCTCAGCTTGTTTTTGAAATTCACCTCATCTGCAGGAGTAATGTCCAGATACTCAACAGCACAGTAGCTAGGCAGGCGGATAATTTTTTCATGGTAATCGGCTTGGGCGTCTTCAGGAAGGATATAGGGATCGGCGAAAAAGTAATCAAATTCTGGCAAACCGACAGCATCTCCGCCAAGCCAACCAATTTGGATAGGAGCGGCCCGCAAAGCTGCTACGATGCTGGCATCGTGACTGGTAAGGGAGTCCATAAAAACCATGATATCGATGCGATCCTCACGCGCTTGAGCAGCTACTTGAGGCGGCTTGGTTTCTCCTGGAAAAAAGCGAAAATGGAGATTTTCGTGAGAGCGAAACTTTTGATACATATTGTCATGACTGGCCATATCTTCATTTTTCCACCCCTGGTAGTAGTAGTAGACAACGTCCAGAAGATCGCGAGATAGGTTCCTGAGAGTAGCCTCACTGAGAAAGCCAACCGAATGTCGCTGAAAGCAGTTACCCAGAAAGCCTACCCTCAGCTTTCGCTTAGTTCTGCCAGATCCGCAGTAGTCTTGCTGATTCTTCTGCCAATATTCCGACCAAAGAAAGTCTCGCTGAGAAGCCATTAAGCTTAGGCAGTCGTTAAAGATTCTACCACCAATTTGTTGGTAATGACGAATCAGAGAGCGATCGTCAGTTAGATAACTCCAACAAAAGCAAACTCGAAACAGAATGGCTTTAGCAATCGTTAGACTCTCGAGTAGATTTTCATCGTTAATTCTTAGTGATCCTAAGTCGGCTTCCCTCGATAAAATTAAGTCTATAATTTTCTGGATAACAAGGTTTATCCGTTCTGGCTGGGCAGCATGGATCAACTTTTCCAGCGATTCTGATAGAAGGGATAGACGAAGAGTAAAGTTCTCTTGCACCTGTGAGCTCTCGGCCGCCGTGATGAGAGCTTCTCCTAAAATGGAATAGCCATCACTGGTAGAGTTCTGGAAGAAGGCGCGGGCTGCCCTCTGAAAAAAGTCACCGATTAAGTCCTCTATCGTCCACAAACCTTCATAGCGCTTCGCCTGCTCGGGATCCACCGCATTGGCTAGCTGGGCCAGCAAAGCAGCAAATCCAGATCTTTGTTCCTCCGGAAGAAAGACTTGTAAAGTTGTGGCCACCTCAAAAAACAAGCTCAGGTAGCCATCGTCCCATAGCCGCGCGAGCAATTCAGTAAGGAGTGGCTCCTGAGTAATATCGAGGCTCTTCTCGCCGCCTAGGCTCTCCAGTAGGGCTTGCCCATAAAAGCCAACTGCCAGCTCATCCTGAGCTTGCAGGGCCCGCATCAGCAAAACTTGGGTGTTGTCCCGCCGGCTTGGATCCAGCTCAAAGGCCATCTCCCGCAGCTTTAGACAAGCCTGAAGACGCTGCTGTGGATCCTGCGTGGGGCTATTTTCTAGACGGCCTGCGAGGGATAGCAACAAATCCAAGACTTTCTCCTGAGACAGGATCCCTGTTCTCACCAGAGGCGTGTAGAGCTGGTAAGCAAGGCTCAGCTGGCCAGCAGCCAAGGCCTGCTCCAGCGCTGACAAGGTAATTGCCTCTGGCTCAGAGGGGGAAGCCAAATCATTGGCTGAGGAGAGGTCAAAGAAACCCCACAGGAACTCCCGCCAATCCTTTGCGCCTTGCTCTCGGTAAAAAGCAACCAACCACTCCGCAAAGGCATCGGGAGACTGCTGAAACAGTTGCTTGGCTTCCAAAATCCGAGCTTGTGGGGTAGGGTTCATGGGCTGAAGAGAGAGCGCTAGTCCTAGTCTGCCACGCTGAGGCCAGCTCAGCTAAACCACTGACCTGTGTCAGGCTCATCTGGCAAAAATCCGCAATTGCGCCAGGGAGCAGGCTGTTATGAATCGCCCTTGAGCGGGGTAAGTTAGCACTAGCAGGTGAGCTGCACAGTTAACTCTCTAGTTTGCTAAAGGATCTGGTACTCATGAGCGCAAAGTCTCGTCAGTCTCTGTTGCGGGCCAAACTGGCTCAGCAAATTCTCTCCAAAGCCAAGGGCTTCACCCTGATCGAACTGCTGGTGGTAATTGTGATCGTCGGCATTTTGTCGGCGGTGGCGATCCCGCAGTTCTTGAACCAAGTGCGCCGCTCCCGCACTGCTGAAGCTCAAGCAGCTCTCACGGCAGTGGGTCGTGGTTCTGAAGTCTATCGCCTAGATGTTGGCGTGTACCCGGAAAAATACGCCAGAATTGAGTTCGGATGTCCTACCACTAATGGGGCTGATTCCTGCGGCGCTAAGGGCGATAAGTTTATGAATGATCCGTGGAGCGCTCCCAACTACGAGACACCAGTGGCCACCGCTATTTCTTCTGTTTCGCCTCAGGGGATGCGCTGGGACACCACTGCTGTCACGGGTGCAAGCCGCTACATCACCGCTTCTGGCAGCAGAATTCAATGCACCATTGGGCTGGGATCACAGGAGAAAGTTGTGACTTCTCTGGCTACCTTTGTTGGTAAGAGCTGCAACGTCTTTGACTAGTTTCTATCTCTACTTTATGTACTCCGTGGCTCCCTGTGGGGAGCTTTTTTATTTCAGTTGCTCCAGTCTCCCTCAAGAGTAGGCAAGGGCTCTAGGCTAAACCAGTGAACTAGAGCGAGGACAGTAACTGTGATGGGTAGGAGATGCGAGTAAGAATACCCCTTTCGATGAGGTTCTGGTTGGTTTCAGGACTGCTGTAAAGTATGAACTCTTGATAAAGAGCTTCCATGCGAGTTCTATCTCCTGAGCAATAAGCGTCCCGTGAGGTTAAGTGAAAAGGCACCCGAATAGGATTAGACTTGGAGCGCCACCAGTAGTCGGGAAAGTTTCCCAGTTGGGCGTATTTTTTATAGTAGTTCTGGAATCCGCAGTTCAAGTAGTGCAAAATAGAGGGAGACGACGTTACTAGAGTATGATCCCCTGGAATATCAAAGCTATGTACGCTGTTAGGCAGAAGAGAGGGATAGATCCGAGCTGCTGACTTTCCATTCTGGTAAGCCAAAAAGTATTGACTCTTGCCGGAAACTCTCTGAAACTCAGTACAGAGTCCTGGCTCTAAGGCAGCAGGGTTTCTGTTAAATAAAGTGACCTCGCGGAAGTAGTCTTCGATCTCAGACGCTTCGGGAGCTGCTTCGTGGTTTAGGAACGTAACCTGGAATATATCGTCGCTTACTTGATCAAACCAATCCAAAGCCATCATCTGGCCAGGATAAAAAAGCTCATCTCCATCAATATGAAGAATCCAGTCCATGCCCTGATCCAGGGCAAGTTGTATAGCAGTTTCTACGTTAAGGATCTGACGAGCCATGACCTCATAGCCAGTATGAGGGCCATATTTTGGATAGAGAACATTCCCCAATGCTTGTTAGACTTGCAAAGCTTCATCGTTGGGAATAGCCGTTACATCGGAAAACTGAAGTGCCACCTGAATAGCGGGATCCTCTGGATCGTCAAAGAAGATATAAATACAGGCAATTCCAAGGGCAAGGTGATAGCGAATGAACGACTCCAAGCACACGCCTGGATCCCGAACAGTGGTAATTATGCAAACTCTGGCCATGGTGGATCTGCAAGCCTTTAGGTGAATTGCTTGGCTCCTAGCCAAGTATTGATAGTGAAGCGGCTATCGGCAAAGGCTTGGCTAGGGCTAAATACCGGCAGGATTTCATGTAGGCAACTGCTGGAGAAGAAGACGATGCTGTTATTTGTAGGGGTTACCTCATCGTATGCCCCGTGCAGGATTGGTGGATGAGGTTTTTGCCTTTGGGTATCGTAGATGCGCAGCTCACCTCCTCGATAAGGCTTTGGCTCTTTGTGGAAGTAATATACGCAGCTCACCTGGCGGAAGGCAGTTTGTGGGTAGGAGTTATCGGTGTGGGCGGTAAAGAAGCAGCCATCATGGCTGGCAATCATCTCCATCTCAAAGATTTGAATGTCAAAGTTCTCAATGCCTAGCTCGGCGAAGATTTGGGGAGCAACAGCCGCAATTTTTTCTCGCAGCAGGGATCCATGCTCCTGAAAGTAAGCGAAGTCCAGCCTCAGGGAGCGGCGAAATTTTAGTGACTCTGCCTCGGTGTTGCTCTTGCTGTAGCTCTTGGAAGGGATAAACTTGTCTTGGTGGGTAATGGCATGTTGGAGAATGGCTTGGTTGAGCTCTTGAGGCAGGAAGTTATCCAGCTTGATGTATTTACAGGGGTAAAACCGGTTGGGTTCTGAGGGATCCGGCTGGGTAAAAGTCAGGAATACCGGGTTAGCTGCCAGCAGTGATCCAGGGCCAATTGCTTGGATGTGAGCGAGATCCTGCTCGGTTAACCCTTTGTGCTGGGGATCCCAAGTGAGGAGATGGATCGCTTGGCCTAGATTGGGCAAAACCTTCTGCAGATGAAAACTGGGATCTATCCCCATCAAATCTAGGTTGGCTTGGGCTATGGCTCCGTAGCGGCAATGGTTGACCAAGTATAGGGCTGAGTCGGCCAAGTAATCCCGCAGTAGCAAAGACTGAAGCAGACAGGTACGGTAGTCCGTGAGTTCAGTCCAGAAACAAACGCCAATCTGGGTCTCTGGGAAACATTGACCGAGATCTGCCAAAAGGGCAGGGATGGGGCCTTCTAGGAGTAGAACCCGTTCTTCTAATCCCAACTGAGAAATTTGGGTTTGGATATCTTCTGTGCTGATTGACTTTTCGGATGAGCTCTGTAGGAGATTCCGTAGAATCACTGCTAACTTTTCAGGATAGCGAAGCATTGCCTGCAAAACAGCTGCGGACTCTTCCCAGCCAATCTGGCAGAAGATTTGCTGGCTAGGAAGGCAGGCTAAAGCCCAATCTAGGAGCTGGGTGAGACTCTGAGCTTGCTCCAGTTCTAGGAGAAGATCCTGAGCAAGGTCTTGGCAATCCATGGGGAGGGATCCCTGACGTCTGCTCTAGCTTAATGTACCCGGATCCACCCCCAGTTCTCACAACTTTTAGGCCAGGCGCTCAGCCCTTTGCTGCTCCAGTTCAGCCTTGGCAGGCATCAGTTCCCCAGCGGCAGTGGCCCACAGAATCCAGGTGGCCTCCTACCCTCCCACTTCGCTGGGTACAGCCTCAAAACCTCGCTCGGCATGGGTGGTGGAGATGAGCAAGTCCATCTGGCACGTGTGCCGCCAGCTTTCCATGGGTATGCCATTGTCGTAGGAGAGCTCGTCTTGGGTAGGGGCCATCCAGGCAGGTAAACTGGATTCGGCTCTTGCAGACAGGGATCCATGGGGTTGCTTATAACCTATGCTCGGTTTATCGTTTTCCAGGGCAACAGAGATCCCTTGTTGTTGTGTCCAATCCTAGTAGCCTGTAGGAGCTAGAAGAACCTGCCGCTCAACTTGGGGAGTCGAGAAATGCAAGACATCAAGGCCAATGCTCCGCGAATTCTCCTCAATTGGCCAACTCCGCCAGACTATATCCCGCCCCCGCAGCTTTCAGATCGGCAGGTCAGTCTTTGCCCCAAGAGGAGAGCCAAGGGCTTTGGACTAAACTTTGTCAATCTCTCTAAGGAATTGGTGGAGTGCCCAGAGGGAGACTATGACCTCTATGACTTTGTGCAGCAGTCTGAGCAAATTACAAACAAGGAGTTTGACCTAGTTGTTGTTTGGACTTCGAGCTTCGACTACAGCAATCCTCTTAATACCAAAAAGTTTGGCTGTCCAACTGTTTTACTGGCTGGAGACACCCACCACTGGGAGTTTCCCATCAACCATCTCTTGGCCTACTGGGCTACTGAAGGCTTTGATTACGTCGCTACTGCCTATAACTTCCAGCATTTGCACTGGTTTGCCGCAGCAGGCGCTGAGAATCTTGCCTGGTTGCCTCTTATCTCCATGCGCACTGTTACCCACGATTGGGTGGAAGATAGAGAAAATCAAGTGGTCTTTATCGGCCAACAGGGATCCCGCCATCCCAGGCGTTGCCGGCTGGTTCAAGCCATAAAGAATGCAGATTTGCCCATCCTCATCAAAACAGCCAACCGCCAAGAGGCAGCCAAATGGTTTGCCCATTCTCTGATTTCCTTTAACTGCAGCCAAAATGGGGATCTGAACTTAAG
>NZ_JANSIO010000042.1:0-3459 GCF_047462195.1 Synechococcus sp. R3-13
CTGCGAAGCAGTCAGGGTCGGGTAGTTTACTCTGCCACGGCCAAGGTTGGCTTCTCGATAAACTTCCATGAACCCACTGCGCCAAGGCCGACTGGGATCCCTTACGGATAACCCAACCCCATGAGCGACAACGAATCGACGGCGCGCATCATCTCCACCGACCTGCAGCGGGAGATGTCGCAGTCCTACCTGGAATACGCCATGAGCGTGATCGTCGGGAGGGCTTTGCCAGATGCGCGGGATGGCCTGAAGCCGGTGCACCGCCGCATTCTCTACGCTATGCACGAGTTGGGCCTGACGGCGGATCGCCCCTTCCGCAAGTGTGCCCGCGTGGTGGGGGATGTGATCGGGAAATACCATCCCCATGGGGATCAGGCCGTCTATGATGCGCTGGTGCGCATGGCTCAAGATTTCTCCATGCGGGAGCGGTTGGTGGATGGGCATGGCAACTTCGGCTCTGTGGACAACGATCCGCCGGCAGCCATGCGCTATACCGAGTGTCGGCTGACTGCCTTTGCCCAAGAAGCCCTGCTCCAAGATATTGACGCCAACACTGTCGATTTTGTCGGCAACTACGACGGATCCCAGCAAGAACCCCTGGTGCTGCCGGCGCGGATCCCGCAATTGCTCTTAAACGGCTCTTCCGGCATCGCCGTGGGCATGGCCACCAACATCCCGCCTCACAACTTGGGCGAATTGGTGGACGGCCTGATCGCCCTCATCCACAACCCCAACCTGACCAGCCTGGAGTTGATGCAGTGGATCCCGGCCCCTGACTTCCCCACCGGGGCGCTGATCATGGGCCAAGAGGGCATCCGCGAAGCCTACACCACCGGGCGCGGCTCCATCACCCTGCGGGGGGTGGCCACCGTCGAAACCATAGAGCAGCGGGGCCGACCGGTTCGGGATGCCATCATCATCACCGAGCTGCCCTACCAAACCAACAAGGCAGCCATGATTGAGAAGATCGCCGAGCTGGTCAACGAGAAAAAGCTGGAAGGCATTGCCGACATCCGCGACGAGAGCGACCGCAGCGGCATGCGGGTGGTGATCGAGCTAAAGCGGGATGCCCAGCCGCAGGTGGTGCTCAACAACCTCTACAAGCAAACCCCCCTGCAGGCCAACTTCGGGGTCAACATGCTGGCCATCCTCAACGGCGAGCCGCGCACCCTGACCCTGCGGGACGCGCTGCAGGCTTTTCTGGATTTTCGGGAAGAGGTGATCGAGCGGCGCACCCGCTACGAGCTGCAAAAAGCCGAAGAGCGGGATCACCTGCTGCAGGGCTATCTCTTGGCTTTGGGGCAGTTGGATCGGGTGATTGCCCTCATTCGGGGAGCCGCCGATACCGCCACAGCCCGAGAGGAATTGCAGGCGGTGTTGGGCCTGAGTGAAGCCCAAGCCGACGGGATCCTGCAAATGCAACTGCGCCGCCTGACTGCTCTGGAAGCGGAAAAAATTCAGGCCGAGCACGAAGACTTGGTGAGGCAAATTGCCGACCTGCGGGATATTCTGGCCCGCCGAGAACGGGTGATGCAGATCATCAGCGAAGAGCTGCAGCAGCTCAAAGCCCGCTTTGCCAGCCCGCGCCGTTCTCGCCTCTGTTTGGAGGATGGGGAGCTGGGAACGGATGATCTGATCGAAAATCGGGAGACGGTTATCTTTCTAACCGAGCAGGGCTATATCAAGCGCATGGGCCTTGAGGAGTTCCAGGTGCAGGGGCGAGCCACCCGCGGCAAAGCCGGCGCCCGCATCAAAGAAGACGATGCCATCGAACAGTTTTTTGCCTGTCGCAGCCACGACACCATCCTCTTTTTCACCAATCGGGGCGTAGTCTATACCCTGCCCGCCCACCAGATCCCCCAGGGGAGCCGCGCCGCCCGCGGCAGCGCCATCGTTCAGTTGCTGCCGATCACCCGGGAAGAGCGGGTTACTTCCATGGTGCCGGTGAGCCAGTTCAGCGAGGACGAATATCTGGTGATGCTCACCCGCGGCGGCTACATCAAAAAAACGGCCCTCAGCGCCTTTGCCAATGTACGCTCCAACGGCCTGATTGCCATCTCTCTGGAAGAAAACGACGAACTGCGCTGGGTGCGCCGCGCCCGCTCCAGCGATGATGTGGTCATGGCGACCCGCCAAGGCATGTCCATTCGCTTCCCGGCGGATGACGAGCAACTGCGCCCTCTGGGACGGGCCACCCGGGGCGTGCGGGCCATTACCCTCAACGCCGGCGATGACATCGTCAGCATGGATATTATCTCTGCCGAATCGGTGATGGCTGCCGAGCGAGAGGGGGAGAAGCTGGCTAACCCTTGGGTGCTGGTGATCACCAAAGAAGGGCGGGGCAAGCGCTCGGCCATCGACAATTTCCGCCAGCAAAACCGCGGCGGCAAGGGGGTGATCGCCACCAAGTTCCGCCAGGCGTCGGACGAGCTGGCGGCCCTGCGCATCGTCAATGCCGAAGACGAGATCCTGTTGGTAACCGCCAGGGGCATTGTCATGCGCCAGTTGGCCAAGGCTATTCCCACCCAGTCCCGCGAGGCGACCGGGGTGCTGGTGCAGCGCCTGGATCCGGAAGACAGCATTGTGGGAGTTACAGTGGTACCCGCTGCCTTGGTTGCCGAGGAGGAGACCTCAGAAGCCAGCGCTTGATCCCCGGCCGTTACTTAGGTACGGCATTTGCCGCCGCAGAAGGGTGGGATCCCGTACCGGAGAGGGTGAGGATGGGGTGTTACCTTTGGGATAGCCCAAATTCCGGGAACGGCAAAGGCCTGTGGGATCAGGCCGAGCAGCCCAGTTGGGATGGCATCTGCTGTGTTTGTGGAGCTTGGTTACTCCATGGCGAGCCCGTTGAACTTCATCCCTGGTTTTGAGGCATTGCAAACTCCGAGCCCCGACAACCGGCTCTGGCAATACCTGCAATCTCAGGATCCCAGCGTCTTTCAGGATATTGCCCGCAATTCTTCTCCGGAAGTGCTGGAGATCTTGGGCCACAACATCCGCAGCTTGGTGGGGAGCTTGCCCTCCGATCAATTCGGGGTTCAGATCATCACCAACCGCGAGAGCTTGGCCAAAATGCTCTCCGGCGCGATGATGGGCGGCTATTTCCTGCGGGTCATGGAGCAGCGCCTAGCCCTGGAGCAATCTTTGGGCAGTGCCTCCCAGCCTGCCAGCGCGGATCAGCCTTCGCCAGCAGAGGAGGAGGGCTAGGCTTGCAATCCACCTTTTAGCGCCGCCGAGGAGGTTCCATGCTGGATGCGGGTTTCCAGGCAAAGGGATCCCAGTTCAGCAGCCCACCGCGGCGGATTTTGGTTTGCCCGGATAGTTTTAAGGGATCCCTAACAGCCACGGCGGCGGCAGAGAGCATGGCCCGCGGGATCCAACAGGTGCTGCCGGAGGCCGAGGTGGAGCGGATCCCCTTGGCCGATGGGGGAGAGGGCACCCTAGAGGTATTGCTGCCGA
>NZ_JANSIO010000043.1:0-8369 GCF_047462195.1 Synechococcus sp. R3-13
CGCCTCCAACACCTCCTCAAAGGTTTCGATCACTCCCCCCACCAACATGCCGCCAATCAAGGTGATGATTAAAAACGTGATGCGCAGGCGGACGGCATACCAACGGGAGCCTTTAACCAGGCGCTCGCTCCAAACCTTGTCTCGGCTGAGCAAGCTGCCCACCCCTGCTTGGGCCAGAGCGGCGTCGGTGGCTTCTTCTTCCACCAAGTTGATGACATCTTCAAAGGTGATATCTCCCACCAAGCGCCCTTCCGTATCCACCACCGGAATGGCCGGCAAGCCGGAATCTTTGAGCAAACGGGCTGCCTGGAGATCCCGGTCGGTAACCCGAGCAACACTATCCGATCCCTCAATCAGCTCCCGAATGGGCAAATCCGGATCTGCTTTCACGAGGCGCACGGTGCGAACCAAACCTTTGTAGAACCGCTGATCGTCCACCACAAAAATCACATCCAGCTCATCGTCTCCCAGTTGAGAGTCCCGCACGCTGGCCAGAGCAGCCCCGACGGTGAGGGTATCCCGTACCGACAAGTAGCGCAGGTTCATCAGCCGACCGGCACTGCGCTCTGGATAACCCAGCAAGATATTCACTGCTTCCCGAGCTTCTGGGCTGAGGTTGGCAATGAGGCGCTTGGTTACTTTGGCCGGCAACTCCTCAAACAGACGCACCCGCTCATCCGGAGGTAAGGCTTCTACCAGCCGGATCACTTCTGGGCTTTCCATGCTGCGAATGAGATCGGCCTGCTCTTCGGGCCGCAGATACTCAAACACTGCAATGGCTTTGTCTTTTTCCAGCAAGCGGAAAGCCAAAACCCGCTGCCGAGGTGAAATCTCCATCAACTGCTGCACCAGCTCGGCAATGGGAGCGCGGTTGGCCTCTCGCTTGGCGGCTTCCAAGGAAGCAGGGGTTAGGAGATCGCGAAGAATGTTGTGCCGCATGATAAACCTCCGAACGTTGGGGTCAGCCGGGATGAAGAGAACCAGGAGGTCAACAGCCAACCGGTGCTCCGAGGCTCACAGGGAAGCCCTGAAACCCTTGGATGGCCGCGCAGCAAGCCGTAGGTCTAGCGCCAAGCCTCCAAGCCCAGCTTGGATCGCAAGCGCCCAAGCCGATAAAAGGGACTCCAAGGGATCCCCAGGCCTGCGGAAACCCCAAAACCCACAACGGGAAAGTCAAGGGGAATCCCCTCGGAATTACTCCTGATCTCCCCTTTTCTGAACAGGGCTGCACAAACCCATTGCTCAGGTAAGGCTCTGCTCAGCTCATCTGTTCGTCGCCGACTGAGAGAGCCACCCAAGTCAAAAGCTAGCCGGGAAAACTCTCCCACCCCTTCGCGTTGGCGAAACGGGCTCCTCTCAAGCGACGACAGAAGCTGTCAGCGGGGAAAAGGAAGACACCAGTAAGAGCCCAATCTTCAAGAACGTGCTCCTCGAAGACCATCCACTGGTGGCTGGCGCTACGACTACCGGAAGCGTCCATGCTGTTGAACGTTTTCCTCCAAAAAGGTTAACCGAAACAACCCGGACAGCCAGAAGAGGATCTCTTCAGCCCCCTTTAGGCTAGTTGCAGGAGTGGGATCCCGTCAACCCTTTTTCTCCAGCTCATCCGGTGAACAATCGGCGGAGCAGCTTGAGGGTAAGATCGGAGTGAGCAGCAATAGCCCCCTCGTGGTTCCTCTCGTCTCGACATTGCCCTCAGCCTGACTCAGCAGAGTCTACATCTCGGTGGCTTGCGACCTTGAGCAACCCACGCCCTTCGCCGCCTCTGTTTTGTTAGTGGTTTTTGTTAGTGGTTTGTTGGTGGCCTTGCTTCAATGAGCTGCGCTTCCCATCTCCTACAGGTGCCGATGTCCTTGAGCTTATGGCCTCTCTTCCCCTCGTTGCCGTGATCTTGGGCACACGGCCCGAAGCCATTAAGCTGGCCCCGGTGATTCAAGCCCTGCGTGCCAGTCCCCATCTGCGCACCGAGCTGATCTTGACCGGACAACATCGGGAAATGGTGGATCAGGTGATGCGGCTATTCGGTCTGCAAGCGGATCGGGATCTGGCGATCATGCGCCCCCGCCAAAGCTTGACGGACATCACCGAAGCCACCTTGCGGGGCCTAGAACTCTACTTTCAAGAGCAACATCCTCAACTGGTTTTGGTGCAGGGAGATACCACCACCGCCTTCGCTGCCGCCTTGGCAGCTTTTTACCACCGGATCCCGGTCGGGCATGTGGAAGCCGGACTGCGCACCGATGATCTCTACAATCCTTTCCCCGAAGAGGCCAATCGCCGCCTGATCTCTCAGTTGGCCAGCCTGCACTTTGCCCCTACCCCCCAAGCCGTTGACAACCTGAAGCGAAGCCACGTGGTGGGATCCATCCATTGCACCGGCAACACCGTCATCGACGCCCTACTGCAGGTGGCCTCCCAAGGGATCCCCTGCCCCATTCCCGGCCTGGACTGGCAGCGCTACCGTGTCCTGCTGGTTACCTTGCACCGACGCGAAAATTGGGGGGATCCCTTAACCGCCATCGGCAAGGCTCTGCTGCAGATCTTGGCCGAGTTTCCCGATACTGCCCTTCTTTTGCCCCTCCATCCCAACCCCTCGGTGCGGGATCCCCTGCAAGCCCTGTTGGGATCCCATGAGCGGGCCTTTCTCACCGAGCCTCTGGACTATCCCCTCTGGGTGAGTGCCATGCAGCGCTGTACCCTCATTCTCAGCGACTCCGGCGGCATTCAAGAAGAAGCCCCTGCCCTGGGCAAACCGGTGCTGGTGCTGAGGCAGACCACCGAACGTCCTGAAGCGATTGCCGCCGGCACCGCCCGCTTGGTGGGCACCCATCCCGAAGGGATCCTGAAGGCAGCCCGAGAATTGCTCACAGACCCGCAAGCTTATGCCCGCATGGCCCAAGCCCAAAACCCCTTTGGCGATGGCACCGCCGCCCGGCAGATTTGCCACATCATCGAGCGGTGGTTTAATCCGCAAAGCCGCTCTGAAAGACTACGCAACACTGGTCGCTTTAGCGGGACGGAGTCCCTACGAAGCTGAACTTTGCCCAGCATGGAGAGGAGAGAGCAAAGAGAAGAGATTTCTTCCTCTCACTCCTCCCTTCTCACTCCTCGCCCCTCGGTACTCAAAAGGCTGGTTGTGAAGGACTGCACTGCCAAGTTCAGTCAGTTCGAGACCCAGTACGTGCCCCCCGACCAGAGACTTGGAGCTTTTGCCCTTCACATAGCCGATTGCTCCGCCCACCAAAAGCAGTGCCCCGTAGACCAGCAAGGTGATTTGTGCGGTCAGCATGATGGGGAAAACCTTGTCCTCTCCGGGCTTAATCCACAAGGATATCGCGAATCAAGGGCAGGCGAATGCTGATGTAGCGGTTGAGAATCGAAGCATCGACACTGCTGAGGGCCTGTTTTTTTTGACAAGCGCTCAGAAGCAGATTCACCAAGTCATCGTCACGCTTTGTGAGCCAATCTGGCCTGCCAATCTCGCTGACCAAAGACCAAAACTGGCGTACCATTTCAGGAGTCATGGCATCCATTTTGTGGAGATAGGGGCTGAACTGCAAAAGAATGGTCTAGGCCATCGATCTGATTCTAGAAAAAAGACGTCATCCACGAGGACAATATTTCGGCTCCGTCACAACTTAGGATAAGATGTCACGCTTTCCCACAAAGCTCAGCAAGCAGTGCCCCTTCCGGCTTTGTGAGGATCTTAGGAGGGTAAACCGGCAACTCCTGACGTGTATCAACATTCATTAGGCGTTAAAAAACGATGATTCCTGTCAAAATCTCGACATCAGCACCAGAAGATCCGCAAGCCCCCTTATCCAAGCTTCCAGATAGGGAGCAGATGCTAGCGCAAGGTGTACTGTAACCCATAGGCTCCTTCCTCTCCCGGCTTATGGGTGTTGGCCCGCAGGGTGTAGGTGCCGGTGCGGGGCAGAAAGGCAATCATGAGAGCATCGGTTCCACCACCTTGGTCATCATCCCAAGCCATGACTTCTCCACTCGGATCCAGCAGTTGCAAGAAGGCATCCAAATCAGAGCTGGTCATGGAAGCGATCAGGATCTGGCCGGCGCGGGCGGCAATGGGGTATTCGTCCATCCAACTGCCATCCTCGGGGTGCTGAAGGGATCCCTCCTGCAGACGGCCCGATAGGCTTTGCTGCCAATCTACCTGGGTGAGGATATAGGTGAGCCGGTAGTTGCCGGTGGATTCCGGCTCAAAGCTGGTGGCCTGCAGGGTATAGGTGCCTCCCTCCGGCAGACGCACTGCCAACAGGGCATTCACATCCAGGCCAGAGTCATCGTCAAAGCCGATCACCCGCCCTTGACCGTCCACCAGCTCCAGATAAGCATCAAAATCTTCGCTCTCTAGGGCCGCAATCAAAATCTGTCCCGGCTCAGCGGTGACGGGGATCCCATCCCAAAAGCTGCCGTACTGGCGACTGACTTCATCTCCCGCCTCCAGCGCTCCCGTCACGGTTTGGCTGCCTCTCCACAGAGCAGAACGGGTCAGCGCAGATCCCACCGGCAAGCCTCTCTCTCCCACCCGATCCAGCAGCCGACAGCCGCCGGCCAACCCCAATGCCACCAGAGCCAGAGTCAAACGGGATCCCCAACGGCGAGGAGATGCGCAAGAACGATACCAGCTCAACATCGGAAGGGATCCCTTTCTAAAGAATGGCAACTGTAGACTGATCCTACCCCCTGATTGATTGAGCGAAAAGTTGGTCAGAGACGACAACTTCTGCCAACTTCGTGCTGAGTTTTGAGGTTGTTGGCTTGCCCCTTCCTTGCTGTTTCAGCCGAGAGCAAACTGTTGGCCTACAGGGTTTCCCAAGCTTGCAAGACGGCTTCTAGGGCCAGCCGCCCATGGTAGAGATGGGTTCCCCCCTGCAAGTAGACGGTGTAGGGATCCCGCATCGGCCCATCGGCAGACAGCTCGGCGCTGCTCCCGGCAATAAAGGTGCCTGCTGCCATCACCACCGGGTCTGCATAACCGGGCATCACCTCCGGCACTGGGGTGAGGTAGGAATCCACAGGAGAACTGTTTTGAATCGCTTGGCAGAAAGCCTGCAGCTTTTGCGGGGATCCCAATTGAATGGCCTGGATGATATCGGTGCGGGGAGTTTGAGGCAGAGGCGAGACCGGGTAGCCCAAATCAGAAAACACCTGCGCCGCCAGATGGGCGATCTTCACCGCTTCGGCCACCATCTGCGGGGCCAAGAACAAGCCTTGAAACAGAAGGCGGTTGAGATCTAGAGTTGCCCCCCCTTCAGAACCAATGCCCGGAGCCGTCAGCCGACAGGCCGCTTGCTCCACCAGCTCTGCCCGCCCGGCCACATAGCCCCCTGCGGGAACGAGGGTGCCCCCCGGATTTTTGATCAGGGATCCGGCAATCAGATCTGCGCCCACATGGGTTGGCTCCTGGGTTTCCACAAATTCGCCGTAGCAATTGTCCACAAAAACCACAACTTCGGGGTTTTGCGCTTTGACCATTTGGATCATCTCGGCAATCTGGGCAATGGAAAAGCTGGGCCGCCAATCGTAGCCACAGGACCGCTGAATGTGAACCAAGCGGGTTTGCGGTCTGAGGGCGGTTTTCAGGGCCTGCCAATCGACAGTTCCCTCCCGCAAATCCAACTGGCGGTAACCGATGCCAAACTCCCGTAGGGATCCCCGCCCGGAACCCCGCAGACCGATGACCTCTTCAAGGGTGTCGTAAGGGGGGCCGGTAATCGCCAGCAGCTCATCCCCCGGACGCAGCACCCCAAACAAAGCACAGGCAATGGCATGGGTACCAGACACCATCTGCAGCCGCACCACCGCTGCCTCACAGCCCATGATCTGGGCAAACACCCGATCCAAAACCTGCCGCCCCTGGTCGTCGTGGCCATACCCCGACACCCCGGCAAAGTGATGGGATCCCACCCGCTGGTCGCGAAAGGCCCGCAGCACCCGCGCCAGGTTCTCTCTGAGGGTCTTCTCCACCGCCTGAAACTGCTCCTGTAGAGCCTCTTCTGCTCTGTCTAAAAGCTCTGCCGCCTTCAACGGGATCCCTCCGCCCACCCAGTCTGCCCCACCTTTTGCACACCAAGCTGGTTTCGAGGGTAGCATTTCAGCCACCCCGGAAAGAGTTGGCCTTCTCCCCACCGCTCCTCAAGGTGACTGCAGCGGCAGAACGAGTTCCAAGTTCTTATGTACTTATGTAGCTCTCCGATAGAAACCTTACAGCATGGAACAGTGAACAACAGGCTTGTCAAAGCTAATACCGACAACAACACCATCTCTCAAGTCGAAAGTCTCATATTGATAAAAAATCGATAAAAAGCTTAATTTATATCAATATCCCTTCATTTTTGCTGTCAATGGCTATCCAATCAAGATGCTGCTAGGCTGTAGGATAATACCAACATACCCTGGAGGAAAGCTGAAGCATCTGGATTGCCGAGCTTATGGGCAATACGGCCCACGTTTAGTCTCTCAAAAACAGGTCAGAGTTAGAGACATTGTTTAACCAACTCAAAATCCAGCTCAGGAAGATTTTTAGCAGGCTAGATCTGTCTATGGGTTTGATGATAGATTTGGCTTTTGACTGAGGAACTTGCAACTTAAACTCTAAAAAACCTTTCCCAAAGACACTCAACACAGCCAATAGAAGTGCATGTCTTGCAGGGCGGGGATCCCGCTTCTCTACAGAGCTCCTGCGATTCGGGAAAATCTGGAATTCAACATCAATTCAACATCTCTGAAACATTAAGAGAGCCTAAATTTATTCTTAACCTCTGGCAGAGATCCTTGAGCGAGATGTTAACCTAGACTTAACCCAAGAGGTTAGTGCCACTCCCAAAGCCGATCTGCTCACCCTTGATGACAGGGCTCCATTTTTGCCAATTAAAGGGCTGACGTCGCCTGTGAGCTGGGATCGCTTTCCAGAGTTAGAGAGATCCCGGGTGGGGATGAGGCGCTATCTCAGGTATAAACCGACATGACTGGGAGAGTCCTCATGACTAAGCTTGTGATCCAAGGGAAAAACGTCGAGATTACCGACGCCATCCGCAGCTACGTTCAAGAAAAAATTGAGCGTGCTGTCAGTCATTTTGCCCAGATCACCAGTGAGGTTGATGTCAATCTATCGGTAGCCCGCAACCCCCGTATCAGTGCCAGCCAATCTGCCGAAGTGACCGTCTACGCCAATGGCACCGTGATCCGGGCGGAAGAAAGCAGCGAAAACCTCTATGCCAGCATCGACCGTGTGGCCGACAAGCTGGCCCGCAAGTTGCGCAAATACAAAGAACGGAACGGCATTCACCGCGTCCGCCACACCCCCAAAACCTCCGTGGCAGTGGCCCAGCAGCCCGTCACCGATCCGCTAAATACGGAACGGCAAGCGGAGTTACCCGCAGAGGTGGTGCGCACCAAATACTTCGCCATGCCACCCATGACGGTTCAGGAAGCGTTGCACCAGTTGGAGCTGGTGGATCACGACTTCTACGTTTTCCGCAATATCGAAAATGGCGAGATCAACGTTATCTACGTCCGCAACCATGGCGGCTATGGCCTGATCCGCCCCCGCTAAGGCTTGGTGAAGATGCGTGGTGAGCTCTCCTCCCAACTTACTTCTCCAGGATCCAGCGGCACTTTCTATCTGTTGCTACAGCTCACCGATTCTGCCCTGCCGATTGGGGCTTATTCCCACTCCTGGGGCTTGGAAGCTGCCGTTCAAGCGGGTCAACTTCGGGATCGGGCCAGGGTGCAGCAATATCTGCTGGGGGTTTTACACATGGGCCTAGCCCCCACCGAGGGCAGAGCCTGTGCCTTGGCCCATCGTCTATCCCGATTGGGATCCGAGTCGGGAGTGGAGAAGCTGCAGCAACAGCTGCAAGCAACCCGTTGGGCGGCAGAGCCGCGCCAAGCCAGCCTAGATTTGGGGAAACGCCTAGCTCAACTGGCAGAACGCACCTGGGGAATCTCTGTCCCCAAGGCAGAGGGGGATCCACTGCATCATTCCGTGGTGTTTGGCTGGATCTGCGCTCAGGCGGGCATTGGGTTGGAAGATACCCTGCGTGCCTTCTTGTTCTCCTCCCTCACTGGGCTGGTCTCGGCGGCAGTGCGCTTGGTGCCTTTGGGGCATACCGAGGGGCAAAGCCTGCTGGCCCAATTGTATGAGCCGATCGAGGCAGTGGTGCATCAGGAGATTCTGCCGGT
This sequence comes from Synechococcus sp. R3-13, assembly GCF_047462195.1. Taxonomy (NCBI): domain Bacteria; kingdom Bacillati; phylum Cyanobacteriota; class Cyanophyceae; order Synechococcales; family Synechococcaceae; genus Synechococcus; species Synechococcus sp. R3-13. The sequence goes on from NZ_JANSIO010000043.1 coordinate 8,206, forward strand.
CATGAAGCGAGCCGAAAGGCCAAACCTCTCCCTCGGCTGGCCGCCCCTAAGCAGCTTCACCCCTCTACAAGAACGGGATTGTCAAGCCCACCAACACCTCTATTCCCGCCTTTTTCAATCGTAAACTACCCACACTCATGCTGATGCAAAGCGCTCCGCGCCGC